>JBDRAP010000138.1:0-9472 GCA_043823615.1 bacterium | reverse complement strand
GTTAGGAACATAATATCGGTAGAACAATTATAAACAAATCAATCAGTTCCGTAGGAACTGTATAATTTCAAACCGATTGAATTTCATATATCATGCCTACGGCATTTATATTTGGATAATATTTATTTCTACCGATATGTTGTCCCTACAGGACATTTAAGAAAATCTATAGCTAATTTTCATTTTATCGCTGTATTCCTGTAGCTTAATACCACAACCGCACAGGTCGAATTATTCAGAGAAAGAAAAATAATGGTTGACTATTGTAGCTGCTTGAGGTATAATCTTATTTGTAAGCGTTCAGCCGTCAGCGAAGACCATAGAATCAAGGCAAAATGAAGCGTTTCTATTTTACGCCTTCCTGTTCCAGAGGTGCTATCTCTCTGGAGTATAGTTTGTGAATTTGTAAAGATGTTAGGTTTTAGGTTAGTTTTGGAAAAGATAAGACTTAATGGGTAAATGAGGGATAAGATGTTAGAACATTATAAATCGATGAGAGAGCTAATATTCTTTGTAGAAGAATCGCCAGATGGCGGGTATTGCGCAAAGGCATTGGGCTGTTCTATTTACACAGAGGCTGAAGGATTGAATGAACTGAAGGAAGCAATCAGAGATGCAACAAGATGCCACTTTGAAGCCAATAATATGCCTCATATAGTCAGGCTTCATTTAGTGAAGGATGAGGTAATGGCAGTATGAAGATACCAAGAGATATGGGTGGTGAAGAGTTAGCTAAACTTCTTGAAAAGTGTGCTTACAAGTTCACTCGTCAAACAGGAAGTCATATCAGATTGACAACCATGGAAAGAGGGGAGCATCACATTACTGTACCAAAACATAAGCCTTTGAAGATAGGAACCTTAAGTAGCATCTTGGATGATATCGCTATGCATTTGAATATGGAAAAACAAAAATTGATTGAAATGTTATTCGGTAGATAAGATAAATGTAAGCGTTCAGCCGTCAGCTCTCAGCATTCAGATAGAAACAGAAAAATTGAGAGAAAAACAAGGGAGTATCAATAGTCCACTACTGCTCGTCCTTATTTTTGGAAACTAATTACCTTGAAAACTGAGGACTGACGGTGATTACCTGAACGCTTACTAAAATTAAAATAATTGTTCAGCTATCAACAATCACATGAGGAAGAAGAATTATGTATAATCTTAAATGGATTTTAACAATATCCCTTCTTATTTTTCACTGTGCAGCCTTTGCCTCATCCAATCCCTCTCATAACTATCAGGCATCAGAGGTAATGACTGCGATTGAAGCTAACTATAGTCAAATCCAGACCCTTTCCGGCAGGATTAGCCAAACAAGGTTATATGGAAACAATAAGATACAAAGTGAACTAAGCTTTTTCTTTAAGAGTCCTGACAAGCTATATCTTGATTACTTAACCCCTTTAAGGCAAACCATTATTGCCAATGGCACGACCTGTTGGGGTTATTCATCTGAGGATAATCGAGCGGAAAAGATTGATCTGACAGGAAAAAACATGATATTTTCCCCGGCAAAGCTCTTAGGAATAGATATTCTTGATGAATTAAGTAGTGCATTTGATCTGACGATAAAAGAAAATCAGGCAGAAGAAATTGTTATCCTTGCCAGCCCAAGAACAGGGGGAAAGGTTATTGCCAAAATTCTTATAGCTGTTGATCCCTCCCGATGGGTCATCTCCTCTCTCAAGATCATGGATAAAAAGGGTAATTTGATCAGCCAGACCTTGTTCGAAAATTATCAGCAGATTAATAATGTCTGGTTTCCATTAAAGATTCATGCAAAATCCTTGCTTGGAAAACAGGTAATAATCGAAGACATCTCTTTTCATCGGCTAAAACTAAATCCAGAGATCCCTGATGAGAGGTTTGATTTTGTTCCTCCAGATGGAATAGGGCATGATTCATAGTAGCATAAGCTTCCAGTCATATGTATGAACGAAGGACACAACCTAACGATTGCGGCTATATTAAGAAATGCCGATGAAATTTATCTGCTTGTGCAATACATGCAGACTGTTCAATGCAGATTGGAACATCTTAGCATAAAGGAGGTGATAAAAGTGAAAAAGATATTGGGAATGTTTGTATTGTTGCTTGTTGTTCAGGTGGTTTGCTTCTCCATAGCATCAGCTGACACAGCCAAGAAGGGTGGAATGACACCAGCCTTTGCCAGTTGTCTTCTTGGGCCAAGGATTGGGTTGGAGATGAACGAGGGAACACCAATCAGGATGGAGGAATGGGTTAATGCCTTTCTCTTTCCTATTGTTCCTTTTGAGGCATTTGATAAGAATGGGATGAAAGGATGTCTCACGAGCTGTTGTATCTGTCCCAGGGCAGGATTGGAGCTGAAGGAACGAAAGATTCGAAGCATGGAGTTTATGCAGCTTATTCCTTATGTTGGGCTTATTCCTCGTGCTATGATTGCTCTTGAGGCATATCAGGGCAAGACCATGACTGAGATAGAAAAGGCAGAAAATCTCAAAAAATAACAGGCAGGGTTCGCCCTTACGCGACAGCAGAGGACATTCAAATGCCATAGGGGCAGGCCCCCGTGCCTGCCCTCTGTGCCTGCCACAAATTCAAATGTCTCAACCACCATAATCTGTATGGTATTACTGCAACATAAGGGCAGGTATCAACGAGAACGATGGTGGTGCTGAGGCAGCATAGGCTTCCAGCCTGTGTGCAAGCTGGAAGTTTGCTCTACGACAGACTGTGGCAATTATTGTGGAACCAGAGTTTTCACACAGTCTGTCGTTAGCCCCCTCCAAGGAGGAAAATTGCTTGAACAAAGCTAAATGGATACTATTTATGGCCATGTTTGTCCTGTGTTATAGTATGATCGTCTTTGCTGAATCCCCTGATATTCAGACAGACTGGCAGCCATGGGATATAAAGATAACACCAATCTCACAAAAACAAAAAGCCTTAAAATACCCAACCCTTTTCATAATAGTAAAAGCTCTGCCATTAGGTGCTATTATTATCTATCAGCGAATTATTTCTCCTCAACAAGGGGGTGTTTGTAATTTTACACCTTCCTGTTCCCAGTTTAGTCTCCAGGCTATTAAAAAATATGGGATTAGCAAAGGTATACTAATGACCTCTGACAGATTACAACGATGCCATTATTGTGTATCTGGTGAGTATTCTGTTACACCAGGGAATAGATTTTATGATCCTGTGAAAAATCATTGCTTAGGCGAAGACCTTCGCTGTTTGGAGTATGGATATGTGGAAAAAAATGCTGTTATTGTGCCTCATTCTCTTTGAAATGTGCTTGCTGTCAGGTACCTGCCTTTGTCAGGAATTGCCGGAGATGCGTATGGGAGAAACACTCATAACCACTGAGGACAGACTTAAGGGATCAGGGATCAGTGATCAGGTGTCAATTACTGTTCAAGGGTTAACCGAACCCCAAACCACAAACCCTGCTTTTGCTGATTACCTCTTTAGCCAGGGGGATTACTATCGTGCTGCAGGTGAATATCAGAGGGTCATTTTTACAGCTACCAGAGGTACTACTTCTAATCAGAATAAAGAGCATATCCAAAAGGCAATGTTCAGGATTGGCTTATGTTACCAGAAAAGCAAACAATGGGATACTGCCTTGACATATTTTGAGGGACTACTCAAGCAGCAACTGTATGGCAGGAAGGCAGCAACTCTAATAACCGATGCTATAAAATTTGAGATAGGAATGACGCATTACCTGAAAGGAACTTACCCTCAGGCAATAAAGATATTTCAATGCCTATTAGATTCAGACAAACTTTCTGACTACAGCCGGTATATGCTTGGCTGGTGTTATCTCAAACAAATGGATTGGACAAAGGCAGGGGATGAATTTGGTCGTATTAGCCCTGATTCATCGATATACACCTTTTCTCAGGAACTGGCTGAATTTGCCAAAAACGGGGATAAACTCCAACATAAATCCTCACTTATAGCGGGCATGATGTCCATGCTGTTTCCTGGTACCGGGCAGATGTATCTTCATAGGTTTGGGGACGGCACATTTTCGATGCTGCTTACCTTGGGGACAACATGGCTTGGTCATCATTATTCTCAACAAGGTGATAAGGCTGCCGGTAATATCCTGTCTGGATTGGGATGTATATTCTATGGTGGTAATATTTATGGTGCTGCAGCCAGTGCTAAGTTACTTAATGCCTCTTGTCAAGCCAATTATCTGGAACAGATTACAGAATTGGACAGAGAAAGGGGGATAATCATTGAATGCTGGAAGTAAGTTATTAGCCATTTTATTGATAGTCATCCTGAGTTCTAAAGCATATGGTTCGGCAGAGCCACAGCTTGAATTTGCTGAATATCTTTTTGAAAAGCAAGATTTTTATCAAGCCATTACTGAATACAAACGATTTATTTTCTATCATCTGCCGGAGGGGCTTCCTCAGGAAAGCCAGCTTACTAATACTGCCTATTACAAGATTGGGTTATGTTATAAATATGGTAAAAAATATAACCTGGCTCAAAATTTCTTTGAAAAGGTGCTGGATAACCATCCTGATAATAACCTGAAAAGGGTTGTTTGTCTGGAAATAGCCAAAACCTATATTGATGAGAAGAATTTTGAGGCAGCAAGGTTTGAATTAGAGGAGTTAATAAAAGACAATCCACTTATGACCTCAGAGATTTACTATTGGAAGGGAATATCGTATCTTCGTGAGTATAAATGGAAAGCAGCTCAGGTAGAGTTTAGCCATGTGACAGAGGGGGTCTGGTTAGATTCAACCAAGAAATTCTCACCTTATATTGAGGAGGCACTCCATTTACCCTATCGTTCTGAAAAGCAGGCTCTTTTACTCTCTACCATTATCCCCGGCAGCGGGCAAATGTACGCAGGAAGGGTAATGGATGGGATTATTTCATTTATTTTCAATGCCTCTATGGCATATTTTGCTATGGAAAGGGTAAAGGCAGATGATCATCTGGGTGCAGGGTTAATTGTTAGCGTGGGGTTGCTGCGGTTCTACCATGGTGGCAGACAGAATGCCTTGCAGGCAGCACGAGGATATAATGAGCAGATGAATTCTAAAATACTGGAAGAGATAAAATGTTTCGGGCTGAGTGATTAGAACTCGCTGGATTTTTCTGATAATATCTTGCATTTTTTCTTTTTTTATGCTATACTCCCAATAAATGGGATCTACAGGCTTTTTTGTGGATACATATCCAGGAAAAGAGAAAGAACCACAAAGGGTGTAAATACCTTAGGAAAAATATTGCAACGAAACAGGGGTAACTCGCAAATGAGAAGAGATCGGCAAGGGTTGTATCGATGGGAATTCATACTCATTACATGGCTCTTTCTCTGCAAACAAGTGGTGATTTCTAATTACACAGGTTGACCTATTTCCACAAAGTTCATAAGAAGAACCAATAAATGAGGTGTCTGATGAAGTTTGAAGAATCTATGCAGGAATTGGAAGAGATTGTCCGAAAGATGGAGGGTGGAAGACTTCCGCTTGATGATGCATTAAGCATGTTTGAAAAGGGAATGAAACTTTCCCATCTCTGTTCAAAAAAGCTTGAGGCGGCTCGGTCTAAGATAGAGATACTGACCAAAAACAAGGATGGAGAATTGTTGGCTCAGCCATTTTGCATAAATGAGTAATGGTTCATGACATTTGCCGTAGGGGCAACCCCCCGTGGTTGCCCTTCTTTCAGTCCCCCGTGCCTCTGTCTTACCCACAAAATCAGGGGAGAAAATGTCATGAACCAGTAACACCATTGCATATAATAATAATGAGAGCGAAAAGGAAAACAAGAAATGGACATAATAGAATACCTTAAAACAAATGCTGAACTGATAGATAATGCCTTGAATAAATATCTTCCGCCAGAGGATGAATATCCTGATATTATTCATAGGGCAATGAGATATAGTGTCTTTAATGGTGGAAAACGAGTAAGGCCTATTCTTAGTCTGGCTGCGTGTGAAACAGTAGGGGGAAAGGAAGAGGATGCACTGATGGCTGCTTGTGCCATTGAGCTGATTCATGCCTATTCATTGGTTCATGATGACCTGCCTGCTTTGGATAATGATGACTTGCGGCGGGGAAGACCATCGTGCCATAAAAAATATGGTGAAGCCATGGCAATCCTTGCCGGTGATGCACTTCTTACACATGCCTTTTATTTAATCTCTAAAGGGAAAAATCCTGAGCAAAATAACAGGATATTAGGGGATCTATCTTATGCTGTCAGCACCTTTGGCATGATTGGCGGACAGGTAGTAGATATATTAAGTGAAAATAAACAGCCTGATGCACCTGTGCTCCAATATATTCATACCCACAAAACAGGTGCCCTGATATGTGCTTCTGTAAAAATAGGTTGCATTCTTGGTGGAGGCACAGAAAAGGAGTTGGCTGTTCTGACTAAATATGGCGAATTGATAGGACTTGCCTTCCAGATAAAGGACGATATTCTGGAGGTAGAAGGGGGAAAGGGAAAGATAAAAAATAGCGACATGGAAAAATCAAAGCTCACCTATCTTTCTGTTTATGGTATAAGAGAATCAAAATATCAAGTCTCTCAATTAATACATAAGGCAATAAATCTGCTCGATGAATTTGGGGGAAGCAATACCCCATTATACAAAATAGCTGAATTTATTGGAAACAGGGAATATTAGATGATCATAGAAAAGATATCTTCACCAAATGATCTGAAAAAGCTAACCATATCTGAATTAAAAAGATTGTCTCTTGAGATACGGGAATTAATTATTAAGACTGTATCTACTAATGGCGGTCATCTTGCCTCCAGCCTTGGTGTGGTAGAATTATCCATTGCCATACACCATGTCTTTAATTCTCCAAATGATAAAATAATATGGGATGTAGGACATCAGGCGTATGCCCATAAGATACTTACCGGCAGAAGGGATTCGTTTGGCTCTTTGCGAACATTTCAGGGCATATCCGGTTTCCCACGAAGGGAAGAAAGCCCATACGATGCCTTTTCCACAGGACATGCATCTACTTCTATATCTGCGGCATTGGGTATGGCTATTGCCCGGGATATGTCAAAAGAGTTGCATAAAATAATAGCCATTATTGGAGATGGGTCAATATCCGGGGGATTGGCTTTTGAGGCATTAAACCATGTGGGATATTTGGGTAAGGATATGCTGGTTATCCTTAACAGCAATGAGATGTCTATTTCGCCCACAGTAGGTGCCTTGTCCAAATATCTGAACAAGATCCTTACGGCACCAATATATAATCGATTCAGAAAGGATGTACAAGAGCTTTTGGCCAAGGTTCCAAGGATTGGAAACACTGTGGCTGACCTAGCTCAAAGGGTTGAGGAAGGGGTAAAGAATGTTTTGGTACATGGGGTATTTTTTGAAGAACTCGGACTCAGGTATATTGGTCCGGTGGACGGGCACAATCTTCCCTTGCTTATAGAAACATTAAAAAGTGTGCGATCGCTAAATGGTCCTATCTTGCTTCATGTTATTACCAAAAAGGGATATGGCTATAAACCGGCTGAGCAGCATCCGAATATGTTTCATGGGCTGGGGCAATTTGATGTTGCTACAGGACAACCCCAAAAAGGTCAAGGGATTACCTTTTCTGATGTGTTTGGTAAAACCATGATTGAGCTGGCATCATCCAATCCAAAGATAGTTGCTATCACCGCTGCTATGGAGGATGGAACAGGCTTAAGTGAATTTAAGGAAATGTTTCCTAATCGACTGTTTGATGTTGGAATTGCTGAGGAACATGCCGTTACCCTTGCCGGCGGAATGGCAGTAAGCGGACTATCGCCTGTGGTAGCCATCTATTCTACATTCCTCCAGAGAGCCTATGACCAGATATTGCATGATGTTTGCCTGCCAAACCTGCCTGTTGTTTTCTGCATTGACCGTGCCGGATTGGTAGGTGAGGATGGGGCAACACATCATGGTGTGTTTGATATAGCATACCTAAGACACATGCCCAATATGACTATAGCCGCACCAAAGGATGCACTTGAGCTTAAAGAAATGCTTGCTTTGGGGATAAATTCTAATTCCCCCTTTGCCATTCGCTATCCAAGGGGTAAGGTTGTTGATTCCTCACTCTCTCCCGTAAGTGTGAAAACAGGTAAGGCTGAGATGATAAAGGATGGTAGTAATGCCTATATCCTGTCCTGCGGCAGCATGACTTGGACTGCCATTGAGGCAGCACAAAGGCTTGCTGAGGAATTCAGCCTCGGTATAATTAATGCCCGTTTTATCAAGCCTTTAGATGTAGAAACTATTCTAAAGGCAGCAGAAAAAACCGGCATAATAATCACTCTTGAAGAGCATGTGCTTGCCGGCGGATTTGGCAGTGCGGTATGTGAACTTTTTGTCCAGCACAAAATAAAAGCAAGGATAGTATGTCTTGGCTTGCCAGATACATTTATTGAACACGGAGAAACAAGCCTTTTGTTGAAAAAACATAGATTAGATGTAGATGGTGTTGTTGAGAGGATCAGGGAAGTTATGAGTAAATAGCTCGGCAGGCTGTTACGGAATAGGAATTTGGCACGAGAAGCATACAGCATATTGTGCTAATCTCAGTAGCAGGTATTATATACGGTATGGTATTGCCACCGATTATTAGTTCCGTAACAGCCTGTCGGCAATGCAGAAATCAAATATGTTGATATTCCCATCTTCTTTATCCCCTCTATCTCTGTATCTCTTTTCTTGATATTATCTGAATAGTTGTATTTTGGGTAACTATTCAGGTAAGCGGATTTATCGGATAAAACGGATAAAAAATATCTGCTCAATCCGCTTAATCCGATTACCAAAAGGAGATTTTATAAATGTTTACAGTTATTTTTTAACTGATTGAACGCTTACCTGAATAGTTACTGATTTTTTTAACATAAGGAAAACTATGACAAATCAAGATAAATACTGGACATATTTCGATGAAGCATGGAAGAAGATTATAGAACGGTTTTTTCCTCAACTTTTATGCTTTTTCGTTCCCGAGCTTTATGAAAATGTAGACTTGTCTAAGGGGATTGATTTCTTAGACAAAGAAATGGAACAGTTGTCCATGACCAGTGTAAAGGGTGCAAAATATGTGGACAAATTGGCTAAGGTTTACCTTAAGGATGGAAATGAGCAATGGATTCTGGTTCATATAGAGGTTCAGGGACAGCAGGATACAGATTTTTCACTTCGTATGTTCAGATATTTCTATCGGATATTTGACAGATATGGCAAGAGAATAGTGAGCATGGCTATACTGACTGGTTCAGAGAAAGGCAAAATTGACGGAGAATATAACCTCAAATCCTATGGTAGTGGAGTAGAATTCAAATATCTTTCTTTCAGGTTGATGGATTATGATAAAGAAGGGTTAGAGCAAGATTCTAATCCGGTAGCCATAGTGATTCTGGCATCTCAGGAGAAGGAAAAGGCAAAGCGAAAAGGTGAAAAGTTTAATACC
>JBDRAP010000137.1:0-4698 GCA_043823615.1 bacterium | reverse complement strand
ACTGAAATAAAATAATTCTGTCAATTGTGCTATTACGCAGAAGATCAAGTTTAGCACAATATTGTTTGTATCGCAAGAGTTATTTTTCAGTCCCTAAGTGATTACAAATGTGCTTAGAATAACAATAGCTGAGTAGTTACCTTAAGATGATAATAGGGGCAAGAGAGATGACAAAAGAAGAACTAATCCAATATTGGATTGATTCATCTGATGATAACCTTAAATCTATGATTAATATGTTTAATGCAAGTGAATATCTGTGGTCTTTATTTATTGGACATCTTGTTATAGAAAAACTACTAAAGGCATATTATGTAAAAATGATAGATAGAGAGGTACCAAGGATACATGACCTGCACAAACTTGCCCTGAAAGCTAAACTTGATATAACAGAAGAACAAAAAGATTTTTTGCAATATATCACTTTATTTAATATTGAAACGCGATATGAGGATTATAAAAAAGATTTTCAGAAGAAATGTACCAAAGAATTTGTTGAGAAAAATATTGAAAGAATAAAGGGATTAGGGATATGGCTGAAAGAAAGAATAAAAGATTAATTTACAAGATAATAGAAAGATATGTAGAAGAATTAAAAAAAAGAAATATTGATATTATTAACGCTTATCTTTTTGGATCTTATGCAAAAGATAAGGCGACAGAATGGAGTGATATCGATGTAGCACTTGTTACAAAAAAATTTATAGGGGATAGTTTTGATTTTAAGTTTTTGCTCATGAAAATAGCTCGTGACATTGATATTGACATTGAACCACATCCTTGCCTTGAAAATGAATTTAAGGAAGATAATCCATTTGCTCTGGAAGTGATGAAAACAGGAAAAAGGGTAGTATAAGAGGGAATTAGAAGAGAAAAACAAGGTTAAGCCGTGAAGGTGAAATTTAATATGATAAGTAACTATTCAGGTACTCGATTTATTTTGAGTATATATTAAACGGAGGAAACATGGACAATTTGTGTGAATTTGATCCAGATATCTATAATGCCATTAGGCAGGAGGCATTTAATGAATCAAACCGATTGGTAATGATTGCCTCAGAGAATCATGTCTCCCTATCTGTGCTTGAGGCACAGGGGTCTGTATTGACAAATAAGTATGCAGAAGGCTATCCACACAAGAGATACTATGGCGGGTGTGAGTGTGCTGATGTGGTTGAAGAGCTGGCGATTATGCGGGCAAAGGAATTGTTTGGATGTGAACATGTTAATGTTCAGCCGCATTCTGGATCTCAGGCAAATATGGCTGTTTATATGGCTATGCTCAAACCCGGGGACACGATTATGGGGCTTGATTTAAGCTGTGGCGGACACCTGACACATGGCAGCAGGGTAAGTTTTTCAGGTATTGTCTATAATGCTGTTACATATGGGGTCAATAAAAGTACACATGTGTTTGATTATGACGAGCTGCTCTCTTTGGCAAAAACCCATAAACCAAGGATGATAGTCTGCGGGGCAAGTGCCTATCCAAGGGTTATTGATTTTAAGATGTTTCGGAATTTGGCCGATGAGGTTGGGGCATATCTGTTGGCTGATATTGCTCATATTGCAGGAATGGTTGCCGCCGGAATACACTCATCACCAGTGGATGTGTGTGATTTTGTAACTACCACTACCCATAAAACACTTCGTGGACCGCGCGGTGGCATGATTATGTGTAAGGAAAAATATGCAAAAGCCATAGACAAGATGATCTTTCCTGGCATACAGGGCGGACCATTGATGCACACCATTGCAGCTAAGGCAGTTTGTTTTAAGGAAGCACTTACCCCTGAATTTGTTCAGTATCAACAGCAGATTGTTAAGAATGCAGGTGTTCTGGCTGAAGAGCTTATGCACTATGGATTAAGCCTTGTATCCGGCGGAACAGACACCCACCTCCTGCTGATTAATCTTACCTCACAAGGACTAACAGGCAAGGTCGTAGAAGATAGCCTTGGCAAGGCAAATATCATTGTCAATAAAAACACTATACCCTATGATCCAAAGGGTCCTGTTCTAACCAGCGGCATCAGAATTGGCACACCCAGCCTGACTACTCGTGGAATGAAGGCAGAGGAAATGATCATGATTGGTCACTGGATAGAGCATGTAATATCAGATCCAACAAACGAAGAGATGCTCATGGATGTAAAACATCAGGTTCTTGCCTTGACAGAAAGGTTTCCGATATATGAGTGGATGTGGAAGGGAATGAACGGATAGTTGGGATTTAAGTAATCTTAAAAAAGAAGGGTAATGGGTCAGTGATTAGTAGGGAAACGAACAACTACGGACAGGAGAGAGAAGAAAAACCACAAAGAACACAGAGAACGCAAAGAACGCAAGTAAAAGGAGTAATTACAATGATTCATGCAACTACTATCATAGGTGTTTCTCGTAACGGTCAGGTTGCGATTGGCGGGGATGGGCAGGTAAGCCTGAACCAGACCATTATGAAATCAGGGGCAAAAAAGGTTAGACGAATGTATAAAGATAAGGTGTTGGGTGGGTTTGCCGGGGCAGCTGCCGATGCCTTTACCTTGTTTGAGCGATTTGAGGCAAAACTTGAAGAATATCATGGAAATCTTTCAAGGTCAGCCGTTGAGCTTGCCAAAGAATGGCGTACAGACAAATACCTTCGGCGTCTGGAGGCATTGTTGGCTGTGATAGACAATAAAAATGCCTTTATTATCTCTGGAAATGGTGAGGTAAATGAGCCTGATGATGGGATTGTTGCCATAGGCTCTGGCGGTGGATATGCACTGTCAGCGGCTCGGGCATTAATCAGCCATACAGATATGAATGCAGAACAGATAGTCAGGGAATCACTCCTGATTGCCTCGAAAATATGTGTTTATACAAATGATCAGATAACAGTGGAAACATTGTAGCAACCATTCAAATTATGTGAAAGAGATAGGTAGATGATGGACTATTTGTATGTTATTTTGAATCCATTGGAGTAATCCATGTTGACAGAAGTAAAAACTACTGAACATATTTGGCCAATGTTATCTCCAGTTATATTTTTCCCTCACACGGAGAGTGAGTGCCAACGACTTGTGGCTTTACTTGATAAGTTGATTGATATTGTAGGTGAAAATGAAAATCATCCGTTGGCTTCATTGATGGAGGTAGTTGGCGTTCTAATTGAAAAGTATGAAGACGAACATGTTATGGAATTGACTGAGATTGCAAGTGAGGTCAGATTCAGAAGCAGAATTAATTGAGGAAGGAGTAAGGAGGAAAATTATGCAACTAAAATCAATACTTGCATCTGTATTTCTTTATCTCATCCTTGTTTTGCCATGTGATGCAGCAAGGGATACGCATATTGAAATAGCTACATTCAATATCGAACACCTTACCACTAAGGGTAAGGACATAAAGCAGATTGCCCGGGTAATCAAGGATCTTGGGCTGGATGTGGTTGGCATCGAGGAGATTGAAGAGATAGGAGCACTTGAGAAATTAGTCAGCTATCTTGATGGCTTTAAGTATAAGATAACCAGCGGAAATGCTCCTATCCGTGTAGGGGTAATCTATAATAGCTCTACAATAGATGTTACACAAACAAGTGAAATAACATCTCTTACCCTGAATAATACAAACATGTTCAGACCGGGGTTAAGGATACGGGCAAAAGTTAAGCCGGATGGATTTGACTTTACCATGGCAGTGGTGCATCTAAAATCAAAGAGTGGTGGAGAGAGCCAAACCGATACATATCGCCAGCAGCAGATTAAATGCCTGTCTGATTGGATGGATACGGAATTACGGGCAAATCATAAGGAACGGGATATTATTATTGTTGGGGATTTTAATGAGTCAATAGAACGGGCTCCGTTTGCTTCTCTTAGCCGAAGAAAGGATGTGAAGATACTGACCGGGGATCTTCCTCCTGGAAATATTTCATACATAGGCAAAGAAGGAAATCGCAGGAATCAATCACTAATTGACCATATTATCCTCTATAAGGGAAAGGGTGGTGCCCTTGAGGAATATAAGCCAGGAAGCATCAGCCTGTTAAAAGATTATAGCAGAAAATACCCTGATTATGATATTCCTGTACAGCCAGATGGGATTACTGCAATATCAGACCATCTGCCTGTTTATGCTGTTTTTTCGACAAAGGATAATGATTGATATCAGACTTGGTGCGAAATAATCGATAACTGGAGGTAACTTCTGTGAAGTCAAGTAGTTAGTTCTATAATACCGAAAGGAAGTGAAAGAAATTATGGTTAATATTCAATTACAATTACAGCCACAGACTGAAGAACGCTTACGAAAAATTCTTGCTCTGTATCACAATCAAGAAGTGTTTGCTCAAAATATTATTGAGTATCAAATTGCTGAATTCAAGCGGGCTCTTCTCAATATTCGGTTAGATTTACAGCAATTTGAACAGAAATATCCATTAACCACAAATGAATTTTATCAGCAATTTCAGACTGGTTTACTTGAAGATACGGAAGATTTTATGATTTGGGCAGGCATTTATGAGATGTTCAAGGAAAATACTCGCAAGTTACAGGAATTACAATGATTGAAGTCTTGTTAGCCAGTAGCAAGTGCAACGGGAGAAGAGAGAACCACAAAGGGTGTAAACACTTAGGGAAAATAATTGTGAGCGATAACTAAGGTGATTGCAAATGAGAATCTGACAAGGATTGTATTAATGGATTTACACCC
>JBDRAP010000136.1:0-3368 GCA_043823615.1 bacterium | reverse complement strand
TTGTGTGAGTGTAACTATCTGATCTCCCATGTGCAACAATATAGCACATTTTATCTTAAAATGCAAGCAATAATTTCATTTCTCAGAGATTTTTGGTTGATTCAAAATGTGTATGAAATAACAATAGCTGAGTAGTTACCTTTCGGCAAGATTAATAAACATTAATTGCATTAAAATCACCTTGTTTTCATTAGACTTAATGCGAAATAATCGATAACCAGAGGTAACTTCTGCAAAATCAAGGAATTAACTCAAAACCTCATAATTTGTCACAAGTCGTTATAAATTCTAATCTTATAACAAAATTAGGCTTATTTGGCAACAAGTCTAATATTTAATGTCCGTACCTTTTTCCTACCTGCGAAATTTCAATAAACCTCTTCGTGAGTTCCAATTGTCTCTAAAAGAATTGCTTCTGATTCTTTGTATTGTACAAATTTAAAGACGATTCTCAATTCATAGTTTACACTACATGCCCACGAACCTTCAAGATTGCCCTTTAACTTATGGGTTTTCAGTAAAGGACTAAAGACATTTTCAGCCAATAACTCCAAAGTAGATTGAATATCCTTTGCGATATGAGGATATTTCTTAACTGTTCGTTGTGTTGCCCGAATAAAAGTATTAGAACGGAGCAATAACCGATTCAAGACAATATCTCCTTCATGAGTTCAGATGGAGTTACTGGTTTACACTTACCTTCTCTAAATTCTTGTTGTGCATGCTGAATGTCTTTAACCAACTCGGCACGTTGATAATCAATCCTTCGCCGATGCAAAATATCTGTTAATGTCTCTTGTTCGTCCAACGACAATTTATCGGCAGATTCTAACACCTCATTGAAAGCCGTCATACTTCCCATACTTTTTACCTCCTCGTTAGTCTTGATTACTATCTTGCTCTGGGCTGTTATTTTAATGCCCGATTGCTATCTTCCGCCTGAGTAGTATCTTCCGCTCTCTTGTAAGTCTAACCACCGAATCACCTACACAGCGGGGAGAATAACCACAAACTGTTATATGCAAAATAAAATGTTGATAAGCCCAAAACCTTGAGTTACGACACCCATTCCCCGCTGTTAGGTGCATGAGACTCGTTAGGGTTTGATTGTCATCTTCCGCTTGTCTGTTATCTTGCTACCGATTACCATCTTACGCCAGAGTGGTGTCTTACGACTGTTTGCTATCTTCTGCCTGCCCGTTATCTTGTGCCCGAACGGTATCTTACGCTTAATTACTATCTTCCGCCAATCTGTTATTTAACGCCCAAGCTGTATCTTACGCCTGAGTAGCATCTTACGACTGTTTGCTATCTTCCGCTTGTCTGTTATTTTGCTATCGATTGCTCTCTTACGCCCATCTGCTATCTTAACGCCAAAGTGCTATCTTCCGCCCGAGTAATATCTTAAGCTCTCTTGTAAGCCTAACAAGCACTTGACCCCTTATGCACTGGTTATCCTTCCAACAAATCTCCCTATCCTTTTCAATGCCTCTTCAATATTTTCCAAAGAGGTAGCATATGAACATCGAATATAGCCTGAGCCGCAATCACCAAAGACATTTCCCGGCACAACAGCCACCTTTTCTTCAAAAAGCAATCTCTCGGCAAACTCCTCAGAATTTAAGCCTGTAGACATTATAGAGGGAAAGGCATAGAATGCACCCTCTGGCATAAAACACTCTAATCCCAACGAATTGAATCCATCAACAATCAGTCTTCTTCGATGATTGTATTCATTCCTCATCTCCTCCATCCGCACCTTGCCATTCTTAAGTGCCTCTACGGCTGCCATCTGGCTGACAATAGATGCACAAAGCATACTGTACTGATGAATCTTACACATTGCCCCAATAATATCCTTATGCCCGGCTGCATATCCAACCCGCCAGCCGGTCATGGCATATGCCTTGGAAAAGCCATCCAAGAGGATTGTCCTGTCCCTCATCCCCGGTAAAGAGGCAATGGATATATATGGCTGATCATAGCTGAGAAGTCCATATATCTCATCCGAGATAACTAACAGGTCATGTTTTTTTATTATTTCTGCAATAGCCATAAGCTCATCCTTATTTAATGCTGCTCCAGTAGGGTTGGATGGATATGAGATGAGGATAGCCTTTGTCTTGGGTGTAATTGCAGACTCTATCTGCTCAGGTGTAACCTTAAACCCTGTATCTTTTGTGGAAATAATTACAGGAATGCCGCCGGCAAGGATAGTGCATGATTTGTACGAAACATAGCAGGGCTCAGGAATGATTATCTCATCTTCCGGATTAATGATTGCCCTCAATATCAGGTCAAGAGCCTCACTCACGCCAACCGTAATAAGTATTTCATCCTCAGCAGAATAGGTAAGATTGTAATCATCGTGCAGCCTCTGGCTGATTGCCTGTCGCAATTGAGGCAAGCCGGCATTTGATGTGTAGGAAGTATATCCTCGCTCAATGGCATAAACAGCTGCCTCACGGATATGCCATGGTGTAACAAAATCAGGCTCTCCCACCCCAAGCGAGATAACCCCCTCCATTGATGCAATCAAATCAAAGAACCGCCGTATTCCAGAAGGCGGGATACTGTTAACCTTGTGTGAAATTAAGTCCTTCATATGATAACTCCTGATGTGCAGATAGTTGCCGGTGATCAATTGTCATACCAAGTTGCATTCAAGATAACAATAAAGCTTAGCCGCCGCCATAGAACACAGTGGAATAGCGGTCAGGTGCAATCGCCTTATTATATCCTGAATAATAGCAGTATCTTCTCTTTTAGACATAAACTAAATTCCTTTCAATATTTCTTGCGACCTCTTTTACTCGTATATTTTTAATCCCATCTTTTGTTATCACATCAACCTTTCTTCCGAATAAATTTTCAAGATATTCCACAAATTTAATAAAGTTGAATCCTATTGGCCGATTGAATTCAACAACTATATCTAAATCACTATCTTCACTCATAGTACCTTTTACCACTGATCCAAAAATACCAATTCTGGAAACGCCATATTCATCTGCTAAAATATTGTAATGTTCCTTTATCAAATGTATTGCTTTATCTTTTTCCATTTTTATTATCCTTTGTTCAAGTTATATTTCCATGATTTTACTGTTAATGATACGCCCACCTAACAGCGTGGAAAATAACCACAAACCTTTATGTGCAAAATAAAATCCTGACACTCGATGTTCAAGTTTTTTAACCTGTGTAGAAAACAGACACCCACTCTCTGTCATTTCGACCCTTCTTTGTCATTTCGACCGAAGGGAGAAATCTCAAACCACTACACCATAACTTTTATTATCTTCACTCAGTTCTTGAGATCTCTCGTCGAGTACTCCTCGAGATGACAAGATCGAGTACTCCTCGAG
>JBDRAP010000135.1:0-5511 GCA_043823615.1 bacterium | reverse complement strand
TCTTTTGATAACCAGTCCATCTCGGATAGAATTATATTTTTTCCTTCCTGAGTAAGGTCAGAGGTGACACCACCGGGTATAATCCTGTCCATCATAAATCTATGACCAAAAAGCTGATGGTTTGTCCGCAAAAGCCTTTCTTTAAGCCTTGACATCTGGTACAACATAAAGGCAAAACCAACATCATTGGCTATGGCTCCAATATCTCCGAGATGGTTTGCTATCCGTTCCCGCTCTAAGATCAATGCCCGAAGCCATAACGCCCTCTCCGGGGGATGGCATTCGGACATTGCCTCTATTGCCCGACAATAGGTCAGGCTATGGGCAACCGTAGTATCACCCGATACCCGTCCAGCTAATCTTGCCCCTTGCTCCCAGAAAAAAGATTCAAACCTTTTCTCTATACCCTTATGAACATAGCCGAGCCTTGCTTCAAGGTTTATTATATCCTCACCAACAGCCTGAAATCGGAAATGCCCGGGTTCAATGATACCGGCATGAACAGGACCAACAGGTATTTCGTAAACCCCTTCACCCCCTACTGTTATCCATGGATATTCTCCTTTTACCCTCATAACCCTTTTTGAGGCATCAAAAGACTTTCTTAATGGGTAGACATTCTCCTGCCAGTCCTCATGCCGTATCCATGGTCTCAAATCAGGATGTTCCACGGGTATGATACCCATCAGGCTATTTATTTGTCGTTCAAAACGATAGGCTGAAACAAATTTTTTTGTCAGGCTGGGAAATGTTGGATCTTCTATGGGCATGTATGCCTTGATAATCAAATATTCTGTATTCTTTCCATAGCAGGCATATATCCCCAATCCTCTTGCAAATAATGTCTCATCCGTAGCCCACTGGGCAACGAGCCTTGCCCCATCTGCCTTCATCACCCTTGCCACATCCCTGAATCGCTCCTTAGCAACGAGATAGGCAGGAATGTCTGTCGGATACTGCTTCTTGTCCGGGGTAGTTTCTATTCCTATCATATTATCTATTAATGTACGCATTTACAACTCCATGTAGCTCACAGATACTAATTTCACTCAACAATTCGTAACAGTTCAGCTAACCGCAGAGACGCAGAGGCGCAGAGATACAGAGAAAAACTTAAAGTCTATTGGCCATACGCTTGATTCTATCCATTAAGACAGAAACATTGAAATTGATCAATAGTCCAAGCCTTTCTCTGTGCCTCTGCGTCTCTGCGGTGAACTATTTCAATTTACCTAAGCAACCCCACGGCTGTATGAAACCATTGGGACAGAAATTTTGGCATATATAAACCCAATATAAGCACTAGAATCAGGTGCAGTATCACCGGCACATGGGCAGCCTTTAATGGCTTCTGGATAGGTGGAATTGGACCTGCAACCATTGGCAAAACCCTTCTGAAAATGGCGGCAAAGGCTACCCCAAGACCAATCAAAAACAAGGGCGCCAAATAAGGTGCATCCTTTATGGTTGCGGTCAATATCAGAAATTTATTTGAGCTAATAGATCCATGGACATAATAATAACTCCCGATAGTATAAATAGCACGCAGATGACGCAGATTTACACAGATAAAGAAAAAATCCGTATCCATCTGTCTAATCAGCGTTATTTGCGTTATCAGCGTGCAATTTCCTTTATTTCTCCAATATAAAATACGACAGCATCCCCAAAGTCGCAAACAGGAAGGCAATTCCCAGGAACTCAGGAACACGGAATATCTTCATCTTTGCTAAGCCGGTTTCTATGAGAACGATACCAATCCCGACAATCGAAAGCTTTATGATTAAGGAAATAATTGCCGGCAGTACATCTATTATGCTGTCTGACGAGGCAATCCCCCATGGGAAAAAGATGGCGATCCCAATGGTTGTAAAAAGAAAGAGCTTTAACATACTCGCCCATTCCATAAGGGCTAAATGCCTTCCTGAATACTCCAGAATCATTGCCTCATGGATCATGGTCAGTTCAAGATGGGTTGCCGGATTATCCACCGGTATCCTTCCTGTCTCAGCGATAGCAATCAGGATGAATGCTACCATGGCAAATGCCATTGATGGACGAATAAGCAGGTTTTGCTGGATAATTACCTGTGTCATCTGAGACAGGGATGTAGACTGACTAAGCAATGAGACGGTAAAGATGGCCATAAGCATTGCCGGCTCAGCCAATGAGGCAATCATCATCTCCCTGCTTGAACCCATCCCGCCAAAGGCAGTGCCAGTATCCATTCCGGCTAAGGCAGTGAAAAATCTGGCTAAGGCAAATAATGCCACTAAGGCAATGACATCTGCGGTGGCACAAAGGGGTAAATCCTTAAAAAGTATAGGAATAATGGCTCCGGCTAAGATACAGACACCAAAAACAAGATAGGGTGTAAAACGGAATATCCATGAAGCATTTTCAGCTAAAATTATATCCTTACCAAAGAGCTTGACAATATCCCGTAATGGCTGCAACAATCCAGGGGCTGATCGTCCTTGTGCCCAACACTTAAGACACCGTATCCAACCCACAAAGATAGGGGCAAATAAAAGGACGATAATAATCTGGATTATCTCTGTGATGAATGAATACATATTGATTACCTCATAATAAGCCTTCAGCTATCAGCTGTCAGCAGTCAGTTAAGCGCAGGAAACAGGGTAAAAGTGAATGTTTCTCTTGTTTTTCCCATTAGCTGACAGCTGATAGCTGAAGGCTGAACGCTTACCCTACCTCAGGAATAATAAAAGTACAATAATAGTAACAAAAGAATAAATGAGATAAAACTGGATATTCCCATGTTGTAGCTTTCCAAGCCTGCGAGATACCCAGAAGCTGCTGTCAATTATCGGCTTATATATCCAGTCCCAGAAACGATCCCGTATCCTGAGCCGGTAATGTAACCCCTGACCACCACCTTTTAGGGTGGTTGTTATTATTTCTTCCCTGATGTTGAAAAGGAATCCAAATATCCTACGGATAGGCATAGAAAAGGCTGTAGCAGTATACTGCATTCGTGGGATTATCTTTTCAAAGCCACAGTCCCAGAGTGGTACTCTGTGTATGGCTCTTCTGCGAATGTGGAGGAGAAGATATGTCAGCCCAACAAATACACAAAGGAATCCAAAGACAATAAATCCGGAATAAGATGCCCTCTGATAGCTGATAGGGGTAAGCCATAACCAGCCAAAGGCACCGGCAGTTGGAGTAATCGATGCACCTATAAGTGTGGTTGGGAGTATATCTAACCATTGGATAACTACAGTTGGCATAATGCCCAGGATAAGACATGTAATGGCCGGCAGGATCATCCCAATACGCATAAGCCAGCCTACCTCATGGATATGCGGACTATGATGACCCCGCCAATGCCCAAGGAATGTTACCCCAAATGCCTTGACAAAACAGGCTGCAGCAAGTGCACCGGTGAGGGCAAGTATGGCTGCACCCAGCGGAATTAGCAGATTAAGGAAGTGTCCCTGAAGTGATGGGGAAAGAAGAAATGCCTGAAAGGTAAGCCATTCAGAGACAAATCCATTAAAAGGGGGGAGTGCAGAAATCGAGACACATCCTACAAGGAAAAGGGCAGCGGTCCATGGCATTTTATGGATTAGCCCGCCCATCTCATCCATATCTTTTTTATGCGTAGAATGAAGCACCGCACCAGCACACATAAACAAAAGCCCCTTAAACATGGCATGATTGAGGGTATGATAAAGCCCGGCAATAAGGGCAAGGCTGGCAAGTACAGGGAGATGAGAGGAGGTAAATATCATGGACAGCCCAATGCCAATGAGAATAATGCCTATATTTTCTACAGAATGGTAGGCAAGCAGCCTTTTCAGATCATGCTGCATAAGGGCGTAAAGCACACCCATAATTGCAGATATTAGTCCAAAACTCAGGACAATTACTCCCCACCACCAGGGGAAGTCTCCAATAAGGTCAAAGGTAACCCGAACTATCCCATAAATGGCTGTCTTGAGCATAACCCCACTCATCAGGGCAGAGACATTTGATGGGGCAACAGGGTGAGCCTCCGGTAACCAGACATGAAGAGGGATTATGCCTGCCTTTGCCCCAAACCCTAAGAATGCCAACAAAAAGGCAACACTTGCCCATCCAATCGGAAACTTAGCCTGTCGCATAGCATCAAAGGTATAGCCGTTAAAACCCTCAAAACCACTGGACAAACCAGCCATTAAACCAAAGGATAGTAATATAGCGATAGCCCCAATATGGGCAACCACAAAGTAAAGGAATGCTGCCTTTCTGTTTTCTGCCTTTTCATCCTCATACATTACCAGAAAGTATGAGGATGCAGCCATAATTTCCCATGCTGTCAAAAAGATAAAGGCATCATCCGAGATAACAACCAGAAACATTCCCAAGATAAAAAGGCAATAAAATATCACCAATCGTGTGACAGAACGGTGCGTTAAAAATATTTGGCAATAGCCGGTGGAATAGATAGAGACAAAAAAACCAAGAAGCCCAATTACCACAAGGAAGAAACCTGATAAGGGATCAAGCCTTAAATGAAATGGCATGTCTGGCAAACCAATAGCTAATGTAAATGACTCAGGGATACCGGCAATCATTGACCATACACCGGCAATAACCGCAATCAGGCAAGAGATGGCTATAAGGGGAAAGGAAACAAATATAAGCAACTTTTGCCATTTGAGAAATAGCGGTACAATCAGAAAAGCGATAAATAGGATGAGATAGATTGAGAAAGAGACTAATGTAAATGGAGTAATTATCATTTTTTTACTGAAAACCCTTCGACCTGTGCAAACGGAAACATGAGATATATCCACAGATTATATAAATGGCACGATAATTATGAGGTAATTGCAACGAAAAGGGAAAGAATCACAAAGGGTGTAAACCTATAGGGAAAATAATTACAACAAAACAGGAGTAATTGCAAATGAGAGGTAGCACCTCTGGCGGAGGTAGCACCTCTGGCGAAGGTAGCACCTCTGGCGAAAGAGTCGTTGACAAGAATTGTATCCTTAAAATTTACACCCTTTGTGGCTCTTTCTCTGCAGGCGAGTGATGAATTTCCGTTTGCACAGGTCGAAATCCTTGCGACAAATTCCTGATTTTTTAATCAAACCTGTTCCTGTTAGAATCTGCCACTAAAAATCTCAGAGGGAATAGATATCAGAAACAAACAGGTTCTGATATCTATATCTCGATGTTCAAGTTTTTTCTCGACAGGCTGTTACGGAATGGACGAAGCTGTCATTCCGAACGAATGTGAGGAATCTCAACTCATTGATTTTCAAAAGGTTAAGATTTCTCGGATTCCCTCGAAATGACAAAAAGACGCATTCCGTAACAGCCTGTCGACACAACCTCGAGGAGTACTCGATTTTGTCATCTCGAGGAGTACTCGACAGGCTGTTACGGAATGCGTCTTTTTGTCATTTCGAGGGAATCCGAGAAATCTTAACCTTTTGAAAATCAATGAGTTGAGATTCCTCACATTCGTTCGGAATGACAGCTTCGTCCATTCCG
>JBDRAP010000134.1:0-7882 GCA_043823615.1 bacterium | reverse complement strand
TGTCATCTCGAGGAGTACTCGACGAGAGATCTCAAGAACTGAGTGAAGATAGTAAAAGTTATGGTGTAGTGGTTTGAGATTTCTCCCTTCGGTCGAAATGACAAAGAAGGGTCGAAATGACAAAGAAGGGTCGAAATGACAGAGAGAGTGTGTCCGATTTCTGCACAGATTAAAAAACTTGAACATCGAGTGATACAATCTTTCCGTATTTTACCACCATTAAATCAAAAAGTCAAATAAAAAGTGAACAAAAAAGCAATGGATCGGTGATTGGCAGGGTTGCTCTGCCATAAGAACCACAATGCTGTAGAGACAGCCCCGTTGCCTGCCCTCTGTCTCTTCTATCCTGTACGCAAGCAGGCTGCCTGTACTACTCTTGCGATTCCTCTATTGCAGCCTCAACCCATTGCAAGGGCAAGGATTTGCTTGGCTTTACACCTAACGACTTAAGTTTTTGTGCCTGGATAATAACATTGCCTTTGCCTTCGCTGAATTTCTTGCGAGCCTCGTTATAGCTGTCCTGTGCCTGTTGGATGTGCCCGCCTACCTTTTGAAGATCTGCGACAAAGCCTACGAGCTTGTCGTAAAGCTCAGCACCACGGTTTGAGATCTCCTTTGCATTGCGGCTTAAGTCTTCTTGTCGCCAGAGATAAGCAACGGTACGAACAACAAACAACAATGTGCTGGGGCTGACGAGCAAGACATTCTTATCCCATGCCTGCTGGAACAGCTCGCAATCGTTGGTCACAGCAAGCATGAAAGCCGGTTCTAACGGAATGAACATGACCACAAAATCCAGCGATTTTAGTCCATAGAGTGATTGGTAATTCTTCTCGGACAGAACCTTGATGTGGTTACGAATCGAAGTCTGGTGGCGTTTGAGTGCGGCAACGCGTTCATCCTCGTTCTCGGCAGAGGCAAAAGCCCTATAGTCCGGCAGGGTCATCTTTGAGTCAACCACCAGATGACGATCACCCGGCAGATGAATGACCACATCAGGGATAACATGCGACTGCCCGTCTTCGCTCTTGACGCTGCCCTGTCGCTCGTAATGCTGACCAGCACACAAGCCAGCCTTTTCCAGAACATCATCAAGGATAATTTCACCCCAATTGCCTTGAGCTTTACGGTCGCCCTTGAGAGCGAGAGTGAGGTTTTGCGCATCCTGACTCAAGGCGTTGTTGAGCTGAATAAGTTGCTTGACCTGCTCAGATAATGCACTGCGATCTTTTCCCTCATTGGTATAAACTTCCTCTACTTTTTGCTTAAAATCAGTAATTTGCTGACGGAATGGATTTAACACCAAGTCAAGATTGGTTTTGTTTTGTTCAGCAAAGGTTTTGCCCTTTTCTTCAAAGATTTTCTGTGCCAGATTCTCAAATTCCTGTTTCATCTGCTCTTTTGCCTGATTCAAAAGCTCAATTTGCTCCTGATATTTTTGGACTTGCTCACTCAGTCGGGTTTTTAATTCAGCATTTTCCTGAATTAAACTGATGGCATCTATTCGGTAGCCTTCAGCAGAGGCAAAGCTATCCTTGATATCTTGATTCAGTTTTTCTATGGTTGATTTTAGCTCTGCGGCAGCTTTATCTGTTTCTTCCTGCTTAATCCTGAGTAGGCTTTCATGGCCTTCTCTTTGATAGCCAAGCATTTTTTCATGATTTTCTTTTAGTTCACTTACTAATCGGTTATGTTCAATGGATTTTTCATTCAAAGACTGTTCGTGATTCTGTTTCAATTCGGCAATTTTTTGAAAATGGAATTGTGATTTTTGATTGTAATGACCTTTCAGCAAAAGCCATTCAATGATAGCAGCAACCAAGACAATGAAACAAAGCACATAAATCGAGACCATAATCACTCCCTGTAAAGCCTGCCTTGCGGCAATCCTACTGTTGACGACGAATCCGCACGATACTTGGGGCAATGACACTAAACGCACCGACGAATTCTGACGCATGATCATCAAACACTTTGGAAACAATAGCCGCTTTAGTTATTGTCGTCAACCCCGCTAACCGCAACAGTACGACTCCTGTGTGGACAAGCCCCTGACGATAAACCATTTCCCCAAAATCTTTGTCTGCAGTGAGCAACAAAGACTGTTGATCATTTGCTTGTTGAAGCACCACATCATCGGTGATACTTGGCGACATTTCCGCAATATACAGTACCTTATACCCATCTTGACGCAATCGCACAACAATAGATTTATCAACACTTTCGTCTGCCAAAAGATTCATGCCACTTTCTCCAACATAGGATAGAGCACATCAGCTCGGAGAGATTGAGCAGCAAAGTCCAATGATGCATAAATTGCCGATTTTGTGAGATGTGGATGGGCTTCAAGTAATTGCTCAATCGTTTCTCCAGCAGACAACTTTTCTAAAATCAATTCAACGGTAATCCGTGTCCCTGCAACCACAGGTTTCCCCATCATGATAGATGGATGGGATTGGATTAATTGCGTGTTCATGTGTTCTTGTTCCTCCTTAAGCAGACATAACACCCTTCGTGCCTTTGTGGTTAATCCGGCTCTTTCTTACTTCAAATGGGTAGCCCCCTGTATGTGGTGATTACAACTAAAGAAGAAAGAACCACAAAGGGTGTAATCTATAGGGAAAATAATTGCAACAGCACAGGAGTAATTGCAAATGAGAGGTAGCACCTCTGGCGGAAGAGACCGGCAAGGGTTGTATCTTTAGAATTTACACCCTTTGTGATCTTTTCTCTGTAAACAAGTGGTGATTTCTACTTGCACAGGTTGGACTATTTCCACAAAATCTACAGGTAAACTAAACTTTACTAAAATAGGGCTACCCACTTAAAATAAGAAAGAGCCAATAATCCTTCCTCTGTCTATCCCAACGACAACCCCAGACACCGTAGAATATCATGATAGGTTACCAGCAGCAAGAGCGATACAAGCAGGATTATCCCAATGACATTTGCCACCTCTTGAACCTTCCAAGCAATCTTTTGATTAGTAAGTTTTTCAATAGCAAGAAGAACCAGATGTCCGCCATCAAGCACAGGGAGTGGAAGCAGATTAAAAAACCACAGGTTAACACTTAGAAACCCAATAAAAAGCAACAAATTGCCCAGCCCTGATCTGCTTTGCTCCCCAGCCATATGAAATATTCCTACCGGACCAGAAAGGTCATTGACAGAGATACATTTATCAACAAAGCCCTGAATAACTAAGATAATATATTGAGGTGTGCCGACAACTGTCCTTAAGAATCCATCAGTTAATGCCTCTATTGGACCCAATCTTTTTATCTGTATCTTGCCCACAACTGGTTTTATCCCAATCTGTCCTATCTGAACAATTTTTTTGCCTTGGGCTATTTTCCCTTCCACGGGAGTGATCGATACCTGCATCTCTTTATTCTGGCGAAGGATAGAAAACATCAAGGGCTTCTTTATGCTTCCATACACAACCGTTGTTACCTCTTCCCACTCATCAACTCGTTTGCCATCTATGGAGACAATAATATCGCCTGCTTTTAATCCTGCCTTTTCCGCAGGAAAGCCCTTGACCAGATCCGAAATCTTGGTGCTGACATATGGCTTAATCCCAAGCATAGAAATGTCAACAGGTTGCATCGAAGGAATCTGCAATTCTACCGATATTGTGTTCCTGCGGAACAATTCTTCCCGCCTTTCTTCTTCCTTCCTGTTGACTGCCTTCTGTTGACTGCCTCCTTCTTCTGTCTCCTGTCCATCACGAAGAATAGTCAGTTTCATAATCTCTTTTGGTTTTTTCTTAAGTAAAATCCCCTGAACATCATCCCATGTTTTTACAGGCTTAGAATCAATCTGAATAATTTTATCCTTAAACCTTACACCTGCCTCATAGGCAATGCTTTTTTCAGATATTTTCCCAATATCTGAGGGTAATGTGGGAATACCAATACCAAGCATCAGCCCTATAGCATAGATAAAGATAGCAGATATAAAGTTGGCAAATGGGCCGGCAATAATGATAAATGCCCTGTTCTTTTTAGAGGCTGAATAAAATTCCCATGACTCACCCGTTAGTTTATCCGGTGTATCACCAGCCATCTGAACATACCCCCCCAATACAGGCAGGGCAGAGATGCAATACCTTGTCTCACCCTTAGTAAACCCAATCAACTCAGGCCCAAAGCCTATGGAAAACTTATCTACCCTTACCCCTACCTTTTTAGCAGCCAAAAAATGTCCCAGCTCATGTATAAAAATGACCACACTAAAGGCAACTAACGGTGCAATTACATACAAGAGAATATTACTAATATCCATGATTCACATCCTTTTTTATATTTTATTGTAACCCAAGATTATCTTGGTTATTATACAGAAAAACAACTATACTCGCCTGCAAGCAACCAGCGAGAGCAAGCCATGTGCACGATTGGTAGGTAAAAAATCCCTATTCATAATGAGTCCACATACGAATTACCTTTACTGTTTTGATGTCTATTAGAACTTGGTATATAAAACGATGTTGTATGTTAATACGACGAGAATAAGCTCCTTTTAAGTTTCCAACTAATTTCTCAAGTGGTGGTGGTTGTTGAAATGGATCTTTTCTCAAAATATCTAATAGAATCTCAGCTTTTGGACGAAGACCTGACGCTACAATCTTTTTGGCATCTTTTTGGGCTTGTTTGGTAAAGACCAGTTGCCAACTCACCAGTTCAATTCCTTACTACATTTTTCAATAGGTGTTTCAAGCCCTTCCCTGATTGATTCTTTCATTCCTGGGATTGACAGCAGATAAAGTGTTTCTTGTATTGCCTTCCAATCTTCCTCTGCAATAAGGACAGCACTGGCTCTTTTACCTGTGATTTGGATAGGTTGATGAGATAGTGCAACTTCATCCAATAGATTATATAGTTTTGTCCTTGCTTTTGTGGCTGTCAATGTCGTCATATTCATTGCCTCCATAAATATCGTACCATATTGCGTGCGTATTGTCAAGTCCTAATTTTATTGCATGATGTCAGACTCCCTCACAGCCGCATCCTTTCCCCACTCAGTAGCAGCAAATATATCATCCAATGATGGATTCAGAACAACCTTATGGCTATCCATGACTTGTTTTATTATCCCTGGAATATCCATAAATCCGATTTCTCTTGATATAAATCGACTCACAGCTACCTCATTAGCAGCATTTAGAACAGCCGGCATTGTCCCGCCTATTTTGATAGCATCATAGGCAAGCTGCAAGCATGGAAATCGTTCTGTATCAGGCTCTTCAAAGGTTAGGCTTCCTATTGATGCCAGATTCAGTCTTTCAATTACCCCATCAAGCCGCTCTGGATAGGATAGGCAATAGGCAATAGGTGACTTCATATCAGGCACAGAGAGTTGAGCCAGAACCCCTCCATCAACCAATTCAACCATAGAATGGATAATAGATTGGGGATGGATAACTACCTGAATATCCTCTGCTGGTATCCCAAAGAGATGATGTGCCTCAATAACCTCTAACCCTTTATTCATCAAGGTTGCCGAATCAATGGTTATCTTTGCTCCCATATTCCATGTAGGATGCTGCAAGGCATCATCAGGGGTTATTGATTCAAGATCCTTCCTGTGGCAAAACGGTCCACCTGAAGCTGTAAGAATAATTCTCTTTATCTCTTGGCTATCCCTGTTATGAATACATTGGAATATAGCACTATGTTCACTGTCTATGGGCAGGATCTCAACACCATACTCTTTTGCCATATCCATCATAATACTGCCTGCAGCAACCAAGGTCTCTTTGTTTGCCAAGGCAACATTCCTGCCACATTTGATTGCTGCAATTGTTGGAGCAAGCCCTACAACCCCAACCATAGCTGAAACAAGCAGATCAACATCCTTCATGACTGCTATCCGGACATGCCCCTCTTCTCCGTTTAATATCTCAACATCATACCCTTTAAGCAATTGCCTGAGCTGAGCCTCGCTATCAGTATCACTGACAGATACTACCTCAGGCTTAAACCTTTTCACCTGCTCAGCCAATAGATTAACATTCCTGCCGGCTGACAGTGCCATAACCTTAAATCTTTCAGGATACATTTGTATCACCTGAAGACAATTTACACCAATAGAACCTGTTGAACCAAGTATAGCTATTCTTTTCATCTAAAACAGAAGTTCCTCCTACCAGTCAGACTCGTCTGACTATTCTGACCTGTCCTACATCTTCCACAACATCCAATAATACAAAAACGGTGCTGTAAGGATTACGCTATCAAACACATCCAATAGTCCACCATGACCCGGTATCCAGTTACCAGAGTCTTTTACCCCGGCAGCCCTTTTAATGGATGATTCTATCAAATCACTTATCTGACTGATAATGCTTAAGGCAAAACTAAGAAAAATAATCTGAACCATGGGCATCTGATAAAGACCCATATAATTAAGAATAATATTTGCTATTACACCTGCCATTATACCACTGATACATCCAGCTATTGCACCCTCAACAGACTTGTTTGGGCTTATTTTAGGTATAAGTTTATGTTTTCCAAACCTTGTTCCAAAAACATAAGCACCTGTATCTGTAAGCCAAACCACCATAAACAGGAGAAATATCATGGAGCTGCTATTTGGCAGATGTTTTATCAATATCAAATGACTCAAAAGATATGCCACATAGATGACCGCAGCCAGTGTTGGTCCAAATCTCTTGAGAAACTCATTGCGAGATAAAAGACCACAAATAAATAGCAGCCAGAATAGAATGAGGGAACATCCGGAAAAGAGATGATACCATGATGGTTTGATATAGGCAATGATTATTAAGGGGATTCCGAGGATAAAGCAGAGTATATTGAATGGTTTTGCACCACTTCGCTTGCTCAACAAAATAATCTCTATCAATCCAATAATAATAATTCCAGCTATTATTAAAGAAAAAAACAGGCTGTATTTACTAAAGATAGAATACACCAAAAAAGGAATAAATAATAAAGCAGATATTAGCCTTACTCCCATGTATGTCTCCTAATTGTAGAGACAGGTTTCAAACCTGTCTCTACTTTACAAAGCAGCAGTGCCACCAAATCGTCTCTTTCTTTTTTGATAATCAATCAATGCCTGATAAAAATACTCACGATTAAACTCAGGCCAATATATAGGGGTTATCCAGAGTTCTGTGTAGGCAATCTCCCATAATAGAAAATTGCTTATCCTCATCTCACCTGATGTACGAATTAGCAGATCAACCTCTGGTAAATCAGTGGTAGACAGATACCTTTGAAACACAGTTTCATTGATTTCATCTACTTGTATCTTTCCAGCATGAATATCAGCTGCAAGATGAGACACCCCATCAACAATATCAGCTCTGCCACTATAGTTTAAGGCAATATTTAGTATGAGTCCGGAATTTTTGGATGTCTCCTCAGTTGCTTTAACTAACTCATGCTGCACCAATTCAGGCAGTTGATAAATTCTACCCATAAACCTTATCCGTACATTTTGTTTATTAAGATTTTTTACCTCTATTCTTAAATACTTACACAACAATGTCATTAATGCTTCAATCTCTTTTTGCGGTCTTGACCAGTTTTCTGTAGAAAAGGCATAAAGGGTTAATGCCTTTATGCCCATATCATTAGCTGTCTTTATTACCCTTTTTACTGATTTCATCCCTGCCTGATGCCCTACAATCCTTGGTAATCCCTTGGATTGTGCCCATCTACCATTACCATCCATAATAATAGCCACATGTTCAGGCAAACGACTGTTATCTATCAAGGAAAGAATTTCTTCATCCGCATTTTTTGTTTTCATAGCGTTATCATCCCAAATTATAAAAGTCAGTGTTCAGGTATCAGCCTTCAACTTATAAACCATGCTGAATGCTTATTGATAAAGTTTAGGGAGT
>JBDRAP010000133.1:0-10103 GCA_043823615.1 bacterium | reverse complement strand
TCTGAGAAGGCGAATGTGGTTATCAGGATATACAACATATCAGGACAGCTTGTCAAGACACTGGATCTTGGAGAGCTGCCTGCCGGTGCCTACACAACCCAATCACGAGCAGCATACTGGAATGGAAGGAATGAAGAGGGTGATGAGATAGCCTCTGGGGTGTATTTCTATCAGATGCAGATAGGGAATAGGATGATGACCAAGCGAGCAGTGGTGTTAAAGTAGGGACAGGTTCCAAACCTGTCCATCCTACAGCAGGGGTGGGTTCTCCCGCCCCTGTAATATACCGAAATAAATGTGGTAATAGTTCACCGCAGAGACGCAGAGACGCAGAGAATGGAAACTAATCAGATTACAGATTAGAAAGCAAGTTGATTTGGAGGCCCAGATTCTAACCTATCTAAAAAGGGATGAAATCAAGCATTAAGTTTTTCTCTGTGCCTCTGCGCCTCTGCGGTTAGCTGAACTGTTACCTGAATTCTATTGTAGGAGGTATGCCATGCAAAGCAAGATATGGCTATGTATGATTATTCTTGTGGTTATAGCTGGGATATGTGAGGCAAGGTCTGATACAGCAGCTGAGTTTCTTACCTTTGGTGTTGGGGCAAGGGCAGCTGGTATGGGTGAGGCATTTACCGCAGCTGCGGATGACTCAACCGCAGTGTACTGGAACCCAGCAGGGCTTGCTTGTCAGTCTCAGAGGTCAATAGCCCTGATGCACAACAACCTTTACCCTGACATAGCCAAGGACATGTACTACGATAGTATCGTTTATGCTCATCCCGTTGATTCAAAGACAGCTATGGGTATTGGAGTAACTTATTTGCATTCAGGAACACATGATATCAGCCAGTTTAATCCTGCTACCCAAAAGATAGAGACAACTGGAAGCTTTAAGACAAGCGACATGGCAGCTGTGGTTTCATATGCCAGGGAATTTGATAATGGACTCTCCTCAGGCATGAATCTTAAATATATCCTGAGTAAGACATATTATATTAATGCCAAAGGCTATGCAGCAGATTTTGGTCTGTCGTATCAGACACCTGTAAAAGGCTTGAGGCTTGGTGCTGTCCTGAAGGATTGGGGAAGTAAGATGACAAATATTGACCATTATCAGGCAGATGGAATGCCAACCACCTTCAAGGCAGGGGTATCCTATCAACTTAATGGGGATGTGCTGATAGCAGGTGAGGTTATCAAGCCATTGTACGATAAGTTTACTGGTGGGGCTGTTGGCGTTGAGGCTGTATTGGCAAACAGGCTGATTGGTCGTATCGGGTATTTCAACAAAGAAAAGGATTGTCATGGCTTAACCTATGGTGCAGGGATAATGTTTGACAAGTGGCAGTTGGACTTTGCAAACTTTCCCACAGGTGCTCTCGGCAAAACAAACCGGGTGTCTGTAAGCATGAGATATTAACAAGATAATCCGCAGATTACGCAGATTACGCAGATTACAGAGAGAATAAAGAAGAAAAATCTGAAAGACATATAACATCACACCGTCCATTTCTAATTGTTAAATTTATCTTGTAGATTGTCTTTAATCTGCGTAATCTGCGTAATCTGCGGATATATTCCCTGTTAAGGAGGCTATAAAGATGAAATTACAGGTGCTAACGATCATTACAACAACAGTTATTGGCATGTCCGGCATAACGCAGGCAACACCAATCACGCCGGCAGATTTTTCTGCCTCAGCCATAACCATTAATTTTGATACATATCCAGATAGCACGGTCATACAGGGTATCATGGTGCCACCATTTTCAGGTATGGTCACCAACCCTAATGCAATTATTGACTTTGGATATGCTGAGTTGGGGGTGGTGTTTTCATCTTCAGGTGGCAATGGGGTGATCTCTGTTGGACAAGACATGAGCGGACAGTTAAATGGTATCTCCTCACCCAATGTGATTGTGGGCATGACATCTGCATCTGGTTATTCGGCTATGGCACCTATTTACATTGATTTTGTGTGCCCGCTTACCGGAATGCCGAGTTTTACCACCATGGTTGGTGCGTATGCAAGGGATGTAGATACGCAGCCGGTACCGTTTGTTGCCTACGATACTGTGGGGATGGAATTGGGCAGAACATTCTTTCCGGTGACAGGTAATGGTGGTATTTCCTTTGCCGGACTGACCTTTGGCGGAACAGCTATTGCCAGGGTAGAAATTAACGCAGCGGGTCTTGATAGCATTGGCATTGATAATCTGAGGTTTGAGCAGGTTGGGGGTACAGTAGTCCCTGAGCCGGCAACGATTATCTTGCTTGGGACAGGGCTGTTTGGACTGATTGGGATAAGGAGGAAATGTAAGAAGCAAGATTTCTCCCTTTATATGCAATCTGACAAATAACTTGATGAGAGCATTGATTTTATTATTCTGTTCATCCTGTTCATCCTGTTCATCCTGTCATCTTAGAACCTTTCTTTTTGACAGGATTAACAGGATAGGACAGGATAACTATGAGTAATGTCCAAAAATAATACCCTATTGGAGCTTAATTTGTAGGAGACAGGAGTCAGAATAAAAGAACCTGCATCTATTCTGTATCCTGAATTCTGTCGTAGGTGGTGTAAATATGTCCAGAATAATAGCTGTGATGATATTTATCCTTGGATTTACCTGTCAGTCAATTGCCAGCACCAACCTTTTGCAGAATCCTGACTTTGAGTCAGGCAGCTTTAATGGCTGGCAAATTGAGGGTACTGCCACAAGCGGTGTGGCTCAAAGCGGTACACCCTTGCCACAGGCATACTTTCAACCGGTTCAGGTGATTGCTCATTCGGGGAATTATGCAGCATTTAATCTAACCGCCAATTTTAAGCGGATTGGCTCGATATTCTCCCAGGAGATTGATGTTTTGCCTGATACTAATTATGAGGTTGGATTCGGGGTATTACATGGACATCCATCCCAGCAGGTAAAGATATATCCACAGATCATGGTTGATGGCAAACCTATTGGCAGCCTGACCATAACCGGTGGCAAGGGATATGGCACATCCACGGCTGATTTTCAGCAGATAAAGGGTGAGTTTGTTACCACGCATGAGCAGCAAAGGGTAAGGATAAGCTTTGTCTCAAGTGCCGGCGGGCTTGCCCTGACTGGTATGAGCTATGATGACTTTTTTGTGATTTGCAGTAAGGCAATGATAAATATCAGCCCAACGAGTAGCATTTCGGGCACACCTGTTTGTCTTTCTGGCTGGAACTTTCAACCAGGGGAGCAGGTGATACTTAAACCACCGGGTACAAATACCAACATCACTGCCAATGAAAACGGTGCGTTTTGCACTACATTATTTACTATTCCACCCACCTCTTCCGGCACGCTTACCGTTACTGCTACAGGTGCATCATCTGGCAGGATTGCCCTGATGCAATTTAATATCATCCCTCGCGGCGATTATGGTGATGCCCCAAACAGTACGATATACCCCATGAACACAGGCTACTTCTGCAAGCCGGATGATTTTACATCACCTGATTTTTTGACATATCAAGCAAGCTTTCCCATAATATTTCATAGGATTGCAGGTGAGGAATGCCTTGGAAAGGGCGTAAGCCTTGAGGCAGGCGTGGATGATGCAGTATATGACGAGGATGGTGTGCCCAATATTGAGTCATACAAGGGCAGGGCAAATCAGGATAGCGATGATGGGCTGGTTTTGCCTGTGGATTTAATCCCGGGAGCAGGTAATACAGTACAATTTGTAGTGAGTGTGCTGCCTGATGCACCAAATGTGTCTCGATATATTAATATATTGTTTGACTGGAACCAGGATGGCAAGTGGTCTGTGGATGAGTGGGCGGTCAGTAACCAAGTGATTAATATTATGCCGGGCGAAAGCAGGGTGATTGCCTCTACACCATTTGTTGCCGGTACAAATACCGGTGGATGCTGGATGCGACTGGTACTCACCAGAGAGCCTGTAACAACCGCAGTCTGGGACGGAGGGAGCCCCTCTGGCGGAGGAAGCTCCTCTGGCAGAGGAAGCCCCTCTGGCAATGAAGGGTTTGAGTATGGTGAAAGCGAGGACTACCTAATCAACATAGCTGCTAAGTGTGATTTGTGGATACGATGCAGTGCTCCAAAACAATCCCAATTGGGGCAGGTGATAACCTATCGGCTTGAGTACGGCAATCAGGGACAGGCATTGGTCAGCAACGCATTGATAGCCATGAATATTCCTCAAGGGTTGACATACCTGAATGACACAAAAGGGGCAATGATTGATGGTAATATGTTAATTGACAAGCTCTATCCGGGACAGCAGGGCTTATTTGAGATAAGCCTTCGGGTTGAGCCATGGGGAGGCAGCATCTCTGATATAGGTAAAGACTCTACAATTGCGGCAACCTTTTTCATATCCTGCGACACTATTGATATTGAGCCTACCAATAATAGGGCTGTATGCTCCACAACCATCATCTCCACAGTAGGCAATGGTGTGCTATCAGGCAGGATATTAAATGCCATGGATAGTATGCCGATTCCAGGGGCATTGGTAAAGACTATGCAATATGAGTCATCTATGCTATCAGGCATGACCATGACTAATGCTGCTGGTGAATATACCCTTACCGGGCTGTCGGCAGGGACATATACCGTATCTGCTGAATTGGAAGGGTATACCACCCGGTGTTATCAGGGAATAGTGGTGATAAATGCTGATGGCAAGGCAAGCGGTGTTGATATTCTCCTGATGCCCATGTTGGATGTGGGGGTGATTGCCTTTGTAGGAGTTGACAGGATTAACAGGATGGACAGGATAATTGAGGATGAAGGTATCTATGTGATAAACAGAGTGATAGGGGTGCTGCCCCCTTGTCTGTTAACCCATGGCTCTGCACCATCCATCTCACCTGATGGAGAAAGGATAGTGTTTGTTCGGAAGGGTAATGTATGGGTGATTAATACTAATGGCAAGGATGAGCGACAGCTTACCTCATCAGGATATGCCGGTTCACCATCATTTTCACCCGATGGCAAGCAGATTGTGTTTTGCAATGAGAATACTATATGCACGATAAATATTGATGGCACAGGGTATCGTCAATTGGTACAGGCTAAGGCATCATACCCGGCATTTTCGCCTGATGGCAGCCAGATTGTCTTTAGTATGAATGGTGATGTGTATCTGATGGATACAAACGGACAGGAATGGCACAAACTTACTAATACTCCGGAGATTGAATATGCCTCGACATTTTCTCCTGATGGGACAAGGGTGATGTTTACCAGATGTAATGATTTGGGAGCAACAGGGATATGGACAATGAATCGGAATGGGGGTCAGGCACAAATGATAGCAGATAATAGCTTTGATGGCAGATTCTCACCCGATGGCAGACAGGTAGTGTTTGTTTCAGCAAGCAGAGGGAGTGGCGAACGCTTGCTCTATGTTGTAAACAGGGATGGCGGGCAGTGGAAAAAGATTGCCACAGATGCATCGATAGCTGCCTATCCATCATGGGGCTGCTCACCTGTGCCAATAATGCTGCATGTCTGGCCAGGGGATACAAATAATGATGGGATGGTAAACGAGCGGGATGTTTTTCCCATAGCAGTCTGGTGGGATAAAACAGGGGCTGCCCGGAACGGCACCCTGAGATGGCAGACACAGTCAGCCATTCCATGGGATGATGTAGCTGCAACTTATGCTGATGCCAATGGTGATGGCAAGGTAAATGTCTTTGATGTCTTGCCAATTGCCATGAACTGGGGCAAAAACCATACGGTAACAGGGAGTGAGCATGCTCCGGGGTTATGCCCTGAAAATATTGATCATGCAAGATACATAGAAATGTACAAGGCAATGGATGCTATGCTGAACAACATATCACAATCTGATGCAGCAGGTATGCCCGATCTTAAATGTGCTCTGCATGGATTCATAGAAGAAGCAAGCCCCTCTGGGATATTACCAGAGGAAATAGGTGCTGCTGCCCTGCTTCAGAATTATCCCAACCCATTCAATCCAGAGTGCTGGATACCGTTTGAGCTTTCTGAAAAGGTGAATGTGGTTATCAGGATATACAACATATCAGGACAGCTTGTAAGGACACTGAACATTGGAGAGAAAGAGATGGGTGTATACACAACCCAATCACGAGCTGCATACTGGAACGGAAAAAGCGAGGATGGCGAGGAGATATCATCAGGCGTGTATTTTTACCAAATGCGGGCAGGGAATAGGGTGATGACCAAACGAGCAGTGGTGTTAAAATAGGGGCAGGTTCCAAATATGGTGTAGCTTGTATCTATTCTTGAATCATGCCCACTTTTTCAGCAACAACAACCCATCGGGAATAGATATAGGAAAGAAAATCACCATACAATCGCTCCTCACATTCTATATACTTTAAGGAAAAATCGACAAGCATATCCTTTATCTCTGCAGCATCAAAAAAGTGTTGAGGCAATCCTTCTTCAACATTCCCGTTAACCAAAAAGGTATTATGTTCCACCTCATCCCCTCGTCCACAATCTGTATCCCTGGTAGATCGCAGGCTTAAAAAGACAAGCCCTTCAGGTTTTAGCACCCGGTCAATCTCGGCGATAGCTAATTGGGCATCATCAAAAAATAGATGGTCAAGTACTCCAACGCAGATAACAACATCAAAATATTCATCAGGATACGGGATAGCAGTAACGCAACCTTTTTTTAATTCCGGGGTATCGTTATTTGTGGCAGAGGAAAGCCCTTTTTTTGTCAGAGGTGTTACCTCTTTCAGCCATTTATCAGCAATATCAAGTGATTTTTGAGATATATCTATGCCGCAGACACGAAACCCTTCTTTGGCAAGATAGATAATATGTTTGCCATTGCCACAACCAACATCTAATATCCTTCCTACTCTTTTGCCTTCTCTTTTTATGGTAGAATTTATGAATCTTACAACACTTTCATTCGGATACCAGATAAGGTCTGCCCTGTCAGCATAAAACTCATCCCATTCCCTCTCCCATTGTTGAATGCGTTTCATAGCTGTTACCTCCATAATTTACCCCTTTTATTATACCTAATTAATGTCCTCAAAGTCAAGTAAAATTCCATAATCTTCACAGTTCTTTTTCTTACACTTTTTCATAATGAGAATTGCTGTTCTCTGAGAATTACTGCTTGACAGATGTCTTCAATGGGTGATATACTATCGTTATGATGAGATTTCGGATTGATGGTGAATTATGCCAAAACAAGACATGCCTCTTGCTGTAAGGATGAGGCCAAGGACAATAGATGAGTTTGTGGGTCAGGCTCATATCTTGTCTCAGGGTAAGCTTTTGCGTCGAGCTATTGAGGCTGACAGGATAACCTCCCTTATCCTTTATGGTCCTCCCGGGTGTGGCAAGACAACCCTTTCACAGATAATTGCCAATACCACTAAATCTTTCTTTGGGCAATTAAATGCTGTTACATCAGGGGTGGCAGAGATTCGAAAATTTCTGGCTGATGCTCTGGAGCGAAAAAGGCGAACTCAGCAAAAAACCAGCCTTTTGATAGAAGAGATTCATCGATTTAGCAAGCCTCAACAGGATGCCCTCCTGCCTGATGTTGAGCATGGCAATGTTGTCTTAATTGGTACTACTACGGCTAACCCATTCTTCACCATCTCCTCACCACTAATCTCAAGGTCGCAGGTTTTTGAGCTTAAGCCATTGAGTATCGAAGAGTTGAGGACAATATTAATCGTCAGTCTTCAGAATGAGGAACAAGGATTGGGACAATATCGGGTGGATATTAGCCCTGAAGCAGTTGAACACCTGATAGATATATGTGATGGCGATGCCAGAAGAATGCTTACAGCACTGGAGATTGGCGTTATTACCACTTTGCCGGATAAGGAAGGCATTATCCAATTTACCCTTAAAACTGCAGAGGAATCCATCCAGAAAAAGGCTATTGTCTACGACCAGAAGGGGGATAACCACTACGATACCATCTCTGCCTTTATCAAGAGTATGCGGGGAAGCAATCCGGATGCTGCACTGTATTGGCTGGCAAAGATGTTGTGTGCAGGGGAAGACCCAAGGTTTATTGTCAGAAGGATGGTCATTTGTGCGGCAGAGGATGTTGGCAATGCAGACCCTCATGCCCTGCTTGTTGCTCATGCTGCTGCTCAAAGTTTAGAATATGTCGGGCTACCGGAGGCAGAGATAATCATGGCTCATGCAGTAACCTATATTGCCTCTGCTCCAAAGAGTAATGCCTCTTATGTAGGCATTAAGGAGGCAAAAAAAGATGTGGAAATGGGCAGAACCATGGGCGTACCAACACACCTTAAGGAGTCGCACTATCCTGGGGCAAAAATACTTGGGCATGGTGAGGGCTATAAATATAGCCATGACTATCAGGGACATTTTGTAAAGCAAGAGTATATACCTAGTCAAAGGGTGTATTACCATCCTTCAGATCAGGGGTATGAGATAAAAATAAAGGAGAGGTTGAAAAAATGGCGGGGATAACTTATAAGGATGCAGGTGTAGATATTGATGCTGGTAATGAACTTGTCCAAAGGATTAAACATATGGTGACTGGAACATTTCAGCCGCCAAAAAGATGCTGGGATGTTTTGGGTGGGGTTGGCGGGTTCAGCGGGCTGCTTAAGTTAGATTGGCAAAGATTTTCTGAGCCTATTCTGGTCTCTGGATGTGATGGTGTGGGGACAAAGATAAATATTGCCCAATTGGTCAATAAACATGACACCATAGGAATTGATCTGGTAGCCATGTGTGTTAATGACCTGTTGGTTTATGGAGCCATGCCCCTCTTTTTTCTGGATTATTTTGCCACAGGGAAATTAGATGTTGATGCAGCAGAGGCAATTATTTCCGGCATAGTAACTGGTTGCAAACAGGCAGGGTGTGCCCTGCTTGGTGGTGAAACAGCTGAGATGCCTGGCATGTATAAGGATGGCGAGTATGATCTGGCAGGGTTTGTGGTTGGGGTTGTTGATAAACCATTGATTATTGATGGCTCTAAAATAGCTGAAGGGGATGTGATTATTGGGCTTGCCTCATCAGGGATTCATTCCAATGGCTATTCGCTTGTACGAAAGCTATTAAGTGGGGATGAACTTATCGCCATGAGCGATATTCTGCTGGCACCTACCAAAATTTACCATTTTCTGCCTGAAATAGCAAAGGAAATGGAGATAAAGGGTATGGCTCATATTACCGGTGGCGGGTTTATTGACAATATCCCACGGATTCTACCCCCGAATACAGGGGTAGAGATTGAAAAAGGCACATGGCATATTCAGGAGATATTTAATTTGTTGCAGCAAAAGGGAAATATTACGGAAACCGAGATGTATCGAACATTTAATATGGGAATAGGCATGGTAATGGTTGTTTCTCCTTATATAGCTGGGGAGTTAGAGCAATCATTACAGTTATTAGGTGAGGAAGCCTTTAGAATAGGCAGGATTGTTAAAAGAAAAGATGGTGAATGTTTAATAAATATCAGATAACATATCTTGTTGTATTTCATAGGGTTGCTGAAATGGGTGATGTCCTGTTCAGAATAAATAGAAAAATAAATGAAAAAAAATGCTTGACAAAATCGCAAAGTGATAGTATAATATAAAAATAGAGAATAAGTCAACAAGGTCTTAAATACAAGCGATTGGTCTTTGAAAACTGAATAGATGTATGGGTCAATGTGTATATTTTGAGAAAATAAATTTTATGAAGAGTTTGATTCTGGCTCAGAATGAACGCTGGCGGCGTGCTTAACACATGCAAGTCGAACGGTCATTATTGACGAAGGAGATAGCTTGCTATTTCCGGAGTTGATTTTGATAGTGGCGCACGGGTGAGTAATATATGGACAATCTACCTTCAGGAATGGGATAACCCTCCGAAAGGGGAGCTAATACCGTATGCGATTATAGTTACACATGTTTTTATAATTAAAGGTGGCCTCTGTTTACAAGCTATTACCTGGAAATGAGTCCATATCCTATTAGTTAGTTGGTGGGGTAACGGCCTACCAAGACGATGATGGGTAGCCGGTCTGAGAGGATGATCGGCCACACTGGAACTGAGACACGGTCCAGACTCCTACGGGAGGCAGCAGTGAGGAAT
>JBDRAP010000132.1:0-4226 GCA_043823615.1 bacterium | reverse complement strand
TAACCGAACTATTTTATTTGTATATCTAAAGTTTGGCTTAAACAATTCCTGCCCCTTTTACTTGATGTTCAAGTTTTTTGTAACTATTTAGGCATAGGAATGGTTACGGCAGGGACAAGCCCTGCAGCTACAGCTATTTGTAGAAACTTGTAGCTGCGACCCTTGTGGTCGTCTTCATTCTGTATTCTACTGCCTGAATAGTTACAAAATAAGATCAATGAACCTCATTAATTCCCCAACTATAAGACTATTCGACTAACACCCCGATTTCGTTTCCATGTATGACAAAGCTCTTCATATTCAGAGGTATTTATCACATTTCTTGGCTCAAGCCAGCCCCTTCTTGCTGTGAACACCCCGTATTCAAGCATAGAAAGCTCATCTATAATATGGGCATCTGTATTTATGGCAAACCGTATCCCGTAGCTCTTTGCCTGCCGAATGTATATATCAGGCAAATCAACCCTGGCAATATAAGAGTTTACCTCCAGGACAGTATGTGTTACTGCTGCAGCCTTAAACAATCTTTCCATATTAACAAATACATCCCTTTGTCCAATTATTCTTGAGCTAGGATGAGCAATAATATCTATCAATGGGTGATTGCATCCCCTGATAAGCCTGTTTGTTACAGCATCAATCCCCTCTTCAAACCCTGAATGAACTGCCCCAATCACAAAATCAAACAGAGCAAGCAGGCTTTCTTCTATCCCCAATTCACCATCCCTTTGTATCTCTACCTCAAGACCAGCTAAAATCTTAAAATCATAATTTCTTTCATTAAGATGCCTTATATGTTCAAGATAATGCCTGATATCGTCGAGCTTAATTCCCTTTCTTTTAGACATTTGAGTTCTGAAATGATCACAAATACCTATATATTTATATCCTTTTCCTTTTGCCCACTGAGCTATTTCTTCAATTGAGGCTGCTCCGTCACTCCAGCTTGAATGAACATGCAAATCACCCTTTAAGTCATTCATGTTAATCAAGCTAGGAATGGCATTCTCCTTTGCCATAGCAATCTCATCATTTCCTTCCCTTAATTCCGGAGGGATATATTGAAGCCCAAGAATATCATAGATCTCCTCCTCAGTCTCACAAAGAAATCTTTTATTTGTATCCTTTCGATAAAGCCCATTCTCTTTTATCTCAAGTCCATGATCGTCAGCATATTTATTGAGGTTAGAGATGTAAGTTTTTGACCCTGTAGTAAAATGAAGCAATGAGGCAAACTCATGAGAAGATAAACCCCCAATTTCAATCTTTATCCCATTCTTATTCAAGACAACAATCCTGTTTTTTGTTTGTTCAATAATCCTTAGGGGTGGAAACCGTCTCAGAAACTCTTTTATCACCAAGGTCGGGGTATCTGTCTCCACCAATAGGTCTATATCACCAACAATCTCTTTGCCGCGTCTTAGGCTGCCACTCCATTCTACCCTTTCAACCTCAGGCATTTCCAATAAACTGTAAGCTATCCTGCGAGCCATAGGCATGGCAACCCCAAGTAGTACCTTTTCTGCCTTAGAGGCCAAAGTCAGGTTTATGCCGCGCAAAAGGTTAATCTCTGTCTTGGCATCAAACCCCGGCAGTTTTTGCAGCTCATATCGCTTAGCTGCCCGTTCAAGCTCCTCGATACTGGCAATATTTAAGGATTGCCAGATAACAGCTACCTTTTTGGCATCCATACACGGAATATCCAGAACATCCATCAACCATTCGGGCATATCTGAGACTAATTCCTCATATTGACTCATTTTACCTGTTTTGATCAATTCCTCAACCTTACCAGCAAGCTTCATATTCATCCCCGGCAGATCAGTCAGTTTCCCATCCCGATATATGCAAACCACATCCTCTTCCAATCCCTCTATCATCTCTGCTATCCGATAGTGAGGAAAGGCATCATACGCCTGTCCAAGAACCTCCAGCATCTCACCTGTTCTAAACAATATCAAAGCTATCTCTACATTAGTCATCTCTGCACCCCTTTTTACTCTTGATATCACCCTTAGTTGAGTGGTAAGAGTAATGTTGAACGCTTATAAATAAAATATAACATACATAAAGACATATGTCAATAATTTTCCTTGATTTTTGGTGATACTTCTGGTATTATATCAGCTATCAGCTAATTTCTGAGGCGCACATGCCAGTAGCAAGTGCAACATTATTTACAGAAGAAGAACCACAAAGGGTGTAAATCCATTAATACAATCCTTGTCAGATTCTCATTTGCAATCACCTTAGTTATCGCTCACAATTATTTTCCCTAAGTGTTTACACCCTTTGTGGTTCTCTCTTCTCCCATTGCACTTGCTACTGGCTAACAAGTCCACAATTCTCTTAGTTATTTCTGAAAGTGTATCTTTCATTCAAACAACCTCTCTGGCTATAGTTGATACTGGCAGTTTAACCACAAATTTACTTCCCACACTAACTTCACTCTCCACCTCTATCCTTCCCTGATGTGCCTCAACAATTCGTTGACAGATAGCCAATCCCAAGCCTATGCCCTTACCCTTTGTGGTAAAAAACGGGTCAAAGATGCGATTCAGGTTCTCACTTGGTATCCCTTTACCCGTATCCGAGATGCTTACCTGAACAACTTCTTCTCCTGCTTCACTTTTTACCTTTAACCTTTTACTTTTAACTTCCCCCATCGCCTCTGTCGCATTCCTGAAGAGATTAACAAAGACTTGACTAAGCTTGCTCAGATCTGCAGGTATCAGCGGCAGGTCAGCAGCAAAATCCTTCTCTATCTCTATCCCGGATAATGTTTCGGCAGATAATTCTTGCATGGATTTTTCCAACACATCGTTTATCGCTGCCTTGCTTATCTGAAGCATGGGTGGTCTTGAGAAATTCAGCAGATCATCGATGTAGGTAACTGCCCTTTGTGTTGCCTGATCCATTTGTAGGATAGTCTTTTGAGCCTCCTTATTTTCAGGCAGAATTTTTTCTAAATAATAAAGCCCAAATTTAATAACTGATAATGGATTTTTTATCTCATGGGCTGATTTTCCGGCAATTTGGGCGGCTATAGCCATTCGTTCAACATGAATAAGTTGTTTCTCTTTTTCTCTGATCTCTTTTGTCTGCCTCTTTATCCTATCTGAAAGATACCCACTCACTATTGCCACTACATAGAAGAAGATAACCTTGGCCATTACCGTTGAGATGACATAGCCTCTCTCTTGGTATAGGATTACCCCTATGCCCTTAACAGGAACAGGAGGAAAAATATTGAGGTACTCAAGGGTAATCAAAAGGATAACGGCAATACTTGCCAGAGTAGTAATGATGAGACCTGCTCTTCCTGAGATAAGGATGCTTGCTGCAAGGATGATAATTAGGTAGTTGAGTGGGAACACAGTAGCGGCTAATCCACCCTGAAGATGCACAGCTATTGTAATAAACAAAAGGTCTATAGCAATCAAAAAATAGGTGCTGGCATATAAATACAATCTTTTCTTTGTCAGGAAAAGACAGATAAGATTTAAGACAAAGATGAGTAAGGTAGAATAATAAAGCATCGGGCTTAGTGGGTAATCCTCAATAAACATCCTGGTAGCGGCTATGATTAATGCCAAACCATACAGAATAAATCTGGTAATAATCATCCATTCTAATTTCTTGGCAAGCTCTTCTCTTTCTTCTGCAGTCTCGTTGATATTCAATTATGACTCCAACCAATTCTTTTAGCCACAGAGTTCACAGAGAATTTTCATTGCAAATTTAGCATTGCAAATTTAGCAATTTGCAATGAATTTCCCTCTGCGTCTCTGCGTCTCTGTGGTTAGTCTTTACTTCAGTCCCTTACTTTGCCGATAAATTGCCGATAAATTGCCGATAAAATATATGTCCTTCCACGATTAGAAGGATCCGATACAATCAGCCACTTGTCATCTGTCCATTTTTTCAAGAGTATTCTGACCATACGACTTGAAAGCCCAAGGGCAATGGCTGCATCCTGAGTTGTAATCTTATCTTTCTTAGCAAAGAGCGAAAGCACCACACGAGCCCTATGGTCCATCTGACGCAATTCCTTTGGCTCTGTTGGCACACCTTTTTCAGCATATTTAACCGCTTCATCCTTAGCCTGATTAAATACCCTCGACCTGTGCGGTTGTGGATAATTACATCAAGCTTATAAAACACCGACAATTGTTCCGTTAGGAACATAATATCGGTAGAACAATTATAAACAAATCAATCAGTTC
>JBDRAP010000131.1:0-17507 GCA_043823615.1 bacterium | reverse complement strand
AATACACAGGCACCTGAGCTAATCCATACATCTAACCTCTATTATACCATCCCTCAAGTAGAATTGGCAAAAAGAATTTCAAATACCTCCTTTGGCGGTAAGGTGTTTTTTGCCAATAGCGGGGCAGAGGCAAATGAGGCGGCTATAAAGTTGGCAAGAAGGTTTGGAAAGGCAACTGAAGGAAGATATGAAATTATTACCATGATTAGCTCTTTTCATGGCAGGACAATGGCTACACTTACCGCAACCGGTCAGGAAAAGATCCAAAAGGATTTTGATCCCCTAGTTCCAGGGTTCAGATATGTTGAGTTTAATAACATATCAGCTATAGAAGAGGCGATCAATGAAAATACCTGTGCTGTTCTGGTAGAACCAATACAGGGTGAGGGCGGGGTAAATATTCCAGCAGATGATTATTTTCAGGAATTGCGAAAACTCTGTGATACACATCACCTTTTGCTTATGCTTGATGAGGTACAAACAGGCATTGCCAGAACAGGACTAATGTTTGCCTATCAACATTATAATATTGTTCCTGATGTTATGACCTTGGCAAAAGGGCTTGGTGGTGGGCTGCCTATTGGTGCTATGGTTGTATCTGAAAAATTATCAGACATGCTTCCACCAGGAAGTCATGCCTCAACCTTTGGGGCAACACCACTTGTGTGCTCTGCTGCAATAGCTGTAATTGATTATATCCTCAAACAAGACATTTGTAATCATGTTCAACAAATGGGTGAATATCTTATTGAAAGATTGCAAGGGTTATCCTTAAAATATCCATTCTGTATTCATGGTGTAAGGGGCAAGGGATTGATGGTGGGCATGGCTCTAAAGATAAATGGGACAGATGTAGTTAATGAATGCCTGTCAAACGGGTTATTGCTTAATTGTGTTGCCGGGGATGTATTGAGGTTTGTGCCGCCATTAATTATTACCAAAGAGGAAATAGATAGGGCGATGGACATTCTTGAGGGTGTAATAGATAGGCAATTCCGAATGAATGAGACATTATTGTAGGAGGCTCATCATGCATAACAAAGACATGATTTCTATGTTTGACATTGATGCAAATGCTATCTGGAAGATATTCAAGATAACAGATTCTCTTATCCAGAAAAGATTAGCTATGGAGGATTATGCCCCACTGAAGGGTAAGTCTGTTGCCTTGATCTTTCAAAAGCCTTCAACCCGTACCAGGGTTTCTTTTGAGGTAGGGATATGGCAATTGGGTGGAAACCCAATTTATTTATCTCCGGAAGAGGTTGGGCTCGGAACAAGGGAATCAATTCCTGATATTGCCCGGGTGCTTTCCAGATATGCCTCAGCCATTGTTGCCAGAACTTTTTCCCATGAAGACATGGAGATGTTGGCAAAATTTGCTTCTGTACCTGTAATCTCAGGGCTTTCAGATATGTTTCATCCCTGCCAAATATTGGCTGATATATACACTATTTGGAAACACAAGGGCTCAATCATGGATGTAAACCTTGCTTATATTGGGGATGGAAGCAATAATGTCAGTCTTAGCTTGATAGTGGGTTGTGCAATTACAGGGATGAATATCTCTGTAGCGACTTCCTCAGGCTATCTGCCTAATCCGTCTATCCTTGAGAAGGCAAGGGATATTGCCTTAAAAACAGGAAGCAAGATAGAGATATTCAATGAACCGTCTCAGGCTGCTCTTGGTGCAGATGTGCTTTACACCGATGTTTGGACAAGCATGGGACAAGAGGAAGAGACAGAACAAAGAAGAAAAATTTTCAGGGAGTATCAGATAAATAATGCCTTGATAGAAATGGCTAATAAAGACTGTCTTATTATGCATTGTCTGCCGGCTCATCGAGGGGAAGAGATAACCAATGAGGCTATTGAGGGTCCCGGCTCCATTGTCTTTGAACAGGCAGAAAACAGGCTTCATGTCCAAAAAGGCATTTTGGTGTTTTTGATGTGTTGAAAAAGAAGCTGTCAGCTGTCAGCTCTCAGCAAAAACTCAAGAAAATTCAAACTGACAGCTGAAGGCTGACAGCTTCTCAAGGTGAAAAACATGGAATGTCCTAAATGCGGTTATAATAATAGTGATGAGGCGTTATATTGCAACCTTTGTCATGAGGTTTTCAAGAGACAGAGTGATTATAAAGAGCCATCTGCTTTTTATGAACCCTATAGAACAGAAAGAAAACATTGGAAGAAATGGCTTGGATTTGATGTTGCTCTGGCTATACTTGTTATCATTGGTCTGGGATTGTGGGGACATAATTTTGCAAAAAAGAAAGATCTTGAATCAGTCCAAACAACACAGCTGGAAACCAGTACCACAGGATTTGATGATATTTTCTCTGATCTGACAAAATTTAATGAAAAAATTTCTTATCCTTCCTATGAAACCGACCACTTTATTGTTTATGGGCAAAAAGAAGAGCTGGTAAAGAATATTGGACAAAAGATTGAGTCATATATTGATCTGCCAATAAAAACCGGCATAGGAGACTTTGGGTTCTGGCAAAAGGGAAAGGTACATATTTATATCCATAACACAGCCCAGTATTACCAAAAGATAACCGGTAAGAATGCTCAAACATCAGGGTGTAGTTTTTGTGAGACACGATCTATTCATTCCTATTGGGAGGCTGAATATCTACTTGAGGCAGTTATCCCACATGAACTTTGTCATATTGTTCTTCATGAGTTTGTGGAAAATAAAAAAATACCCAAATGGATAGACGAAGGGTTTGCTACGCTCGTAGAGACACGGTATTGCAATGTTTATAATCAGCAATATCAGGAATTATTGAATAAGATGCGGGCAGGGAAATACTTTCCTCTGGAGGCATTAGATAATACAGATATTGCAAAGGGTAAAGAAATAGAAAATATCCACCTCTGGTATGTCCAGACACTGAGTATTGTTACCTATCTTCTTGACAAGTATGGACAGGACAGATTCTTTCGTAACTTCCTGATAAACCTGAAGGATGGGAAGAGTTTGGATTACAGCCTTTCTGCAGCATATTCTCCTGATATTACATGTATGGGCGAACTGGAACAGAGGTGGTTAGAGTATATCAAGGCGAATAAACAGTCATGGTGAGATGAGTTGGTGGAGGTAAGATATGGCTAAGACAACAATAATTAGAGCGAGAATTGAGCCTATGCTCAAGAACAAAGCTGAACAGATACTTAATAATCTGGGTTTATCTGCTACTCAGGCTATTGCTTTGTTTTACCGACAGGTGGAACTAAATAAAGGCCTGCCGTTTGAGGCGATCATTCCGAATAAGACAACTCGCAATACCTTCGAGGATACTGATGCTGACCGCAATCTCATTATGTGTAAAGACACAGATGATATGTTTCAAAAGTTGGGTATCTGATTGTATACTCCGGTTTACGCCAATCAGTTCTCAAAAGATATAAGGAAAGTGCAAAATCGCAAGAAGAATCTTGAAAAACTTAAGATCATCTTGCAGTCCCTTATTGCTGGTGAACAACTTGATCCAATTCATCGCGACCATAAACTGATTGGTAATTACCATGGGCGTCGGGAGTGCCATATTGAAGCTGATTGGTTATTAATCTATAAGTTAAAGAAAAACCAGATTATCTTTGAAAGAACAGGTACACACTCAGACCTTTTCTGAAAGTAAAAATGGCAGAACTGCAATTCAGACAGTATTATTCTGTCTATCATATAATCCTGTCAAAAAAAATATCAAGGAGAAAAAAATGTCAACAAAACCAAAAAAGATTGTTTTAGCGTATTCAGGTGGATTGGATACATCTGTAATGATCACATGGCTAAAAGAGAAATATGATGCAGAGATTATTGCCTTTGCTGCTGATCTGGGGCAGGGCGAAGATTTGAAGCCCTTGCGGGAAAAGGCACTCTCTACGGGTGCAAGCAAGATATACATTGAGGATCTTCAACAGGAATTTGTTAGAGGATATATCTTTCCTGCCCTTAAGGCAAATGCTGTGTATGAAAAAAAATACCTGTTAGCCACAGCCCTTTCCAGACCATTGATCGCTAAAAAATTAGTAGAAATAGCCAAACTTGAGTCTGCAGATGCGGTTGCTCATGGGTGTACAGGCAAGGGAAACGATCAGGTAAGGTTTGAGGTAGGAATATCTACCCTTAACCCTGAGATAATGATCCTTGCCCCGGCCAGGGAATGGGAGTTTAAGTCAAGAGAGGAAGAGATGGAGTATGCCCAAAGGCATAATATCCCTGTTTCAGTAAAAAAAGGCAGCCTTTACAGCATTGACAAAAATCTCTGGGGGATAAGCGTGGAGTGTGGAGTCATAGAAGACCCTGCGATTGAGCCGCCGGATGACAGCTATCAGATAGTCTCACATATAAATAATACGCCGGATACCCCTGAATATGTAGAAATAGAATTTGAGGCAGGTGTGCCGATAGGCATGAATGGTGAGCGGATGAATCCTGTGGAGCTTATCATGAAATTAAATACACTTGGCGGCAAACATGGTGTGGGCAGGGTAGATATGGTGGAAAACAGGGTGATAGGAATCAAGTCCAGAGAGGTCTATGAAGCACCAGGGGCATACATCCTGCATGAGGCACACTGGGCACTTCAGGCTCTGGTTTTGGATCGCGAATGCAGCCATTTCAAGGAAACAGTGTCTTTGAAATATGCAGAATTGATATACTATGGACTCTGGTTTACCCCATTGAAAAACGCACTTGATGCCTTTGTGGACATAACCCAGGCTAATGTTACGGGTACGGTACGGTTAAAGTTGTATAAGGGTACTGTGGGTATTGCCGGCAGAACATCACCATTTTCTCTGTACAGCTATAAATTGGCTACCTATGATGCTGCAGATGCCTTTGATCATAAAGCAGCAGAGGGATTTGTGAAGATATGGGGGCTGCCGTATAAATATACAAAAGGGTGCAATGCGTAATATCGCTGGACGGATGAAAACGAGTAAAAAGGGGGATACGGGGATTATGAAGATATGGAGACATGAATAAACTCAAATGGCTTGGAATACTTATCAGCATTATTCTTCTTGGATTGATCATCTGGAAGATAGACCTGACAGCCTTTGGGAAAGCCTTGGTTGGGCTGAATTACCCTGTCCTTCTATCCGCATGTGTGGTCTATCTTCTTGGCTATCCGGTGAGAGTCGTCAGATGGTACTACCTGCTATCTCATGCCAAAAAGATAAGATTTGGCAGCTTATTTTGCATCATAATTATTGGATTTATGGCAAACAACATCCTGCCTGCCAGAGCCGGAGAGTTTGTGCGGGCATACATGCTTGGAATAAAGGAATCTTGCAGCAAGAGTCTTGCCTTGGCTACAGTAGTCATGGAGAGGATCCTTGATGGGCTGGTATTTGTTTTACTGCTTCTTATCATCTGGCTATTCTTCCCGCTTCCTGAATGGATACAGAAAACAGGAATTTTTTCCACAGTTATCTTTGGGTGTGCCATTTTATTTATGTTCTGGCTCCACTCCTACAAGCTTCATGCCTTAGAATTGTTTCGCAAGGGTTTTTTCTGGCTGCCTCAAAAATTGTTGGATAAAATAATTCACCTGCTTAAATATTTTATTGAAGGGTTGCAGATTCTTCAGAGCAAAAGGGATTTTTTAAGGGTTTGTCTGCTTTCGTTGATTACATGGGGAATAGAGCTGGGAATGTATTACCTGACTATCCTCTCCTTTGGCATAAATCTGCCTTTTTATGGGGTAGTGCTTCTCATGGTTATGGTTAATCTCTGTATCATGATCCCTTCAGCCCCAGCCTATCTTGGCATATTTCAGGTTGCAGTATTGGGGGTATTATGTAAATGCTTTGGCCTTGAGTATAATCTATCCTTAGCTGTTTCTATCGTACTACATGGGATTATTGTTATCCCGGTGACTATGCTTGGATTTATCTTTATGGCAAGGGAGAATATGTCTCTGGGACAGATGGTTAAGGGACAGGTTGAATAGATCAGAGAAGGAGATAGTTTATGTCGATAGAAACGATTTATGCTGATATTGATTTTAAACGAATTACCTTTGGTGCTCATTTAATTCAACGAATGTGGGAGAATGGCATATCAATCAATCAAGTTTTAGATACGATCTTAACCGGTACAGTTAATAAGAAAGAGAAAGATGAAGGTTCTCATGGTAAATTCAATAAGTTTACTATTTCTAAGAGTAATATTGTAGTTGTAGTAAAAGATTGTACTCCTGCTTTTATTATTACAGCAAACAGGTGGTGATTATTATGCAATGTCCAAATGGTTGTTTATTTCCCATGGAGGAAAGAAAGGAAGAGCGTGTCTTTCATTGTAATGGTGAATCTATCATTGTTTCCGGTTTGAGTATGTATTTGTGTTCAAATTGTGGACAAGAGTCCATGCCTTTGTCATCAGCAAGAATTGCCGAAGATATCTTAAATGGAAGAGTCAAGCCATCTGGTAAATTCGTTGCCAGCTTGTATGAAGTTTGTTCTGTGTGAGGATATAAGGGGGTATGCTTTATGGCTTTACTATCAAACATCTGTCAGTTTCTGGACAAGGAACTTAAGATCTCCGAGATTTGCGATGCCTCGCAGAATGGGTTGCAGGTAGAGGGTAAGCAAGAGGTGAAAAAGATAGTGTTTGCCGTTGATGCTTCATTAGACACCTTTGAGGAGGCTCATAGACGAAAGGCAGATATGGTGGTTGTCCATCATGGGCTGTTTTGGGACAAGCCTCAGCAATTAACCGGAATTTTATACAAAAGACTGCAGGTACTATTCAAGCATCAGATTTCTTTGTATGCTGCTCATCTGCCGGTTGACATTCATCCTAAGGTTGGCAATAATGCCCAATTAATGAATTTCTTTGTTACCAAAAAACGCGAAACATTTGGGGATTATCATGGAACAGAGATTGGGTTTTTGGGTATTTTGCAGAGGGATACAACACTTTCTGATGTGGTCACAAGATTAGATAAAGCTCTTAATACCAAATGTCAGTCTCTATCCTTTGGAAAGGAAAAGATAAAGACCATTGCTGTAGTTTCTGGTGGGGCAGCAGATTTGGTAACAGAGGCTGTCAATAAAAAAGTGGATCTTTTTATTACCGGTGAGCCAAAGCTTTCTTCTTATTATATAGCCAAAGAGGGTAAGATTAATGTTATCTTTGCCGGACATTATGCTACAGAAACACTTGGTATGCAGGCTCTTTCAAATGTCATCCATGAACAATTCAGTGTTGAGTGTGAGTTTATTGATTTGCCCACAGGATTTTAGTGAAACTCGAGTTCCAAGTTTTTTCTCATGCACAACCTCGAAGAGTACTCGACCTTGTCATCTCGAGGAGTATTCGACGAGAGATCTCAAGAACTGAGTGAAGATAATAAAAGTTATGGTGTAGTGGTTTGAGATTTCTCCCTTCGGTCGAAATGACAAAGAAGGGTCGAAATGACAGAGAGTGGGTGTCCGATTCCTACACAGGTTAAAAAACTTGAACATCGAGTATATGCAATAACTATTCAGAACAAGCGTTCACCACAGCAGTAATAATCTATTGGCTTGGTATACACTTCCACAACATTCTCGGAAATACCTTGGTTTGCAAGCTTAAATCCATGGGTTTATCCTCATCAATCCTCGTATCTCCATCATTATTCTTGCCATCAACAGGGTCTTCACCACATTGATGATCCCTGTCAGAATCAATATCCATTTGGATATCTATTTTGATACAGGCAATATCTTTTGCATTTATACTCGCAACAATATTGGCTGGGACTATTGCCTGCCCTGATTTGTTGTAATAGATAAATATTCTATATGCCTTGCCGGTACTATTACAGACAGAACAAATACCAGTACCATTACATGTTGTACACACTCTTTTTGTATTGCCTATTTTTTTCAAGATAACAGATGATGATTTTGTCCCTGCTATCGGGTTATAAACATCCATGTTTAATGACCATGAGGAATGTGTTCCTGTAGAATCAGCAACCGCATAGTAGCAAACAACATCATCCTCAGTCGAGCTAAAGGTTCCTGGCGGTGTATTTGTTCCTGTCTGCTGTTTATCATCCTTTATAAAATAAATCACGCTTGAGCTTATTGTTCCATATTTAAGATTTGTTGCATATGCTGTTTCTGTTGTTGTGCCAACAACAATCCCATCAAGCAGTAATCGGGCAGACTGAAAAGAGCTTGTTATTCCACCTGATTTATCGCCTGCCTTTCCATAGAGTGCATCGGTTGTCTCCTGACGCATGACTAATTGAGGTTCCATAGTTGTCCAATTTTTCACTCCACCAGAAAAAAGGGTATAAATAGACAACATAATTACAGCCATTCCAACGGTAGCTAATAATAACTCAATAAGGGTGAATCCAGCTGTTGTTTTTTTACTCATATTGTCCATCCTGTTGTAGTAAGCTGTCAGCAATCAGCTGCCACTTCTTATCTCCACCAGCGGGGGATACAAGGCATTACAGCATAAAATTCAGCAATTCAGGGAAGCACCTTTGACACAGGGCGTAGGGGCAAACCCCCTGTGGTTGCCCTCTGGAGTGTAGCACCTTCTGGCACAGGAAAGCTGACTGCTGATAGCTGACGGCTGAACGCTTCCTAATAATACGATGCCGGCTTTGGCGCAATAATGGTCACTAATTGCCTTGAACAACTCTTGCCACCTGATTTCCCACCAATAACAGTAACAGCAATTTGTTTATAATCATCAGGAAAGATGTCGTTAGCCCCAACACCATCAGCCGAATCATCGATAAACAATGTACTCATGGTTATTGTTCCAATCATATCCTTTTCCGCAATAGACTCACCCTGCCCGGGAAATATCATCACTCGCTGAGAATTACTGTTGAGAGTACCTGTGCCAGTGACAGAGAGAGTACCAAACAATCGTTTTGTTATGGGGTTATTTGTGGTCAAGGTTATTGTAGCAGTCTTAATTCCATCTCCACCCTGTAGTTTTCCAGCTTTTGTACTTGTTCCCTCATACTCCCATTTAATGTCCAATGAACCAAGGTTATGCCCTGTAGCAATATAATCATCGGCAGTATGTGCAATAACCCTTACCTGAACATCTGTTGTTTTTTGACCTTGAGGCATTATAACCGGATTAATAATATTTAGGTGGAGGTGTGCTGCGTTGACAGTTCCAGTAGCTGCTGCTTGATGGATATACTCATACCTAAGCCCTTTTACCTCTTCCAACAGTTCCTGTGCCCTTGCCACAGCAACAGATTCATCCCATGATTTAATTATCGTACGAGAACTGCTTATAAAGGTTGTAGATGCTGCCAAGGCAACAATTAATAAAAGAAGTCCAGCAATCATCAATTCAACGAAACTCATCCCTGCTTCGGTTTTATTTTGGATACGCATGGCTTATTCTCCTTACAATGGCGGGTTGGGAAAATGGTAAGTGTCAGGTATCAGCTGTCAGTTTTCAAGGTAATTAGCTCCCAAAAACAAAGACAAGTGATAAGGGAACTATTGTTGTGTCAACTTTTAATTGTTGGATATTAAAATGTAGAGACAAACCTGCCAGAAATGCTTTCCTTTCTTGCTTTAACTGATTACTAACACCTGTCAGCTGAATGCTTGCATTATTGCATACTCTTCTGAATATGAGGGGTAATAAAGATAACCAATTCTGTTTTTCGATTCTCACTCATATCTAACCTGAAAAGCCTGCCAATAAATGGTAAATCACCAAAAAACGGCACCTTACTTGTTTTACTTGAGCCATGGTCATCTATTATCCCACCAATAATTACAGTCTCTCCATCCTTGACTAATAACTGGGTTAGAGATGACTTGGTAGAAAGGATCGGTGTTTGAAATGCCCATCCCTTAAAGCTGCTTACCTCGGGTCTTACTACAAGTGTAACACAATTATTGGGATTAATAAATGGGGTTACTGTAAGCTGCACCCCAACCTGACGAAAAACAACATTGCTTTGCACTATCCCTGCCTGAGATGTTGTTGTCTGTTGATAAGGGATCTCTTCCCCAACTACAATATTTGCCTGCTTTCCATTAAGGGTCATAATCCTTGGAGATGATAAGACATTCGCTTTACCCTCAGAAACCATAGCAGAGATCATTCCTGAAATATCATATCCGCTGGTTAGCTTTCTATAAGAAACTATCCCCAATACCCAACCCGTGTAGTTTCAGTCATCAAACTTGACAGACTTGATGACCCTACTCGATCTAATATTGACCACAGAAATCCCAACTGATTCTTTTTGTCTAAATAAACCTCAACAATCTTTGCCTCAATCATCACCTGTTTGGTCTCTGTGTCTATATCTTTTATCAGTTGTTCAATCCGGGGGAAATTACCAACAATATCAGTGATAATAAGCGAATTAGTTCGTGCATCAACACCAACCTTTCCAACAGCAGTTAAGACACCACTGATATTAGAAGCAGCCTCATTAGCCATAGCATAGTTAAGACTAATAACCCTTGTCATAGTCTCGCCAATAAGATTTTCTTTAGTGTCAACACGAATAACATTTCCTTCCTTAAGATAGGTATACCCTTGGGTTTTCAGGATAATATCCATAGCTGTTTCCCATGGAACATTATCCAATCGCAAGGTTATTACTCCTTTTATTGCTGCACCAGGAACAATATTTACCCCTACCTTGTGAGCAATCAATCTCAAGACATCAAGCAAGTCAGCATCCTTGAAGTCCATGGAAATAGTTTGCCCTGTCGTTGTAGTTTTTTCTGCTGTAGTTTTGGGAACAGCTACCTTTGGTTGTGATGCCCTTGGCTTTTTAGGGGTAACACCTCTTTGTTCCTTTTTTTCTGTTTTAGAGACTCTTTTTTTTGCTGTTGTTGGAGACGAATTAGATCCAGTAGTATCCTTCTTTTTTTCCTTTTTTTCTACAGCAGCCTCTGGTTTCTCAACCTCATATTTTTTAAGGGTAAGAAGTACTGTTTTGCCTTGGGTTGAAACTGAATATGGAACCGATTCTTTTGTTTCAACCGTTATTCTGGCTACATTTATCGGGTCAACATGCCTTTGTTGGACACTAACGCCTGTTATATACTTATCATCAACCTTTATATTCTTTACCTTATCCGAGGTAGCATTGAGAAAATCAATGATAATCCGGGGTGGGTTTAGTGTTTCAAAATACTTATACTGAGGGGCTCCAGCAGTAGAAATAGCTACGATACTTCGGTCATCCTCTTCCTTAATATCAATTCCGTCAATAGAGTAATCAGCATATGGGTTCGCAATACTTAATTCAAGCCCATTTGGAATCTTGTTTATAGAATAGGGAATAGACTTTATCAATCCAACAACTATCCTTGTCTGATCCCCTTTTTGTTGAATTATCTGAACCCTGGTTATTCCACCAGAAGAAACAGATATCTCTTTTGGAGTACAAATAGTTTTTGGTAGATCAATAACTATTGCCGGAGGCTCAGTTAATATCACAGAATCATAATTCGTCATAACTGCATCACCGACAAATACTATATTGACTCTATCCTGCAACCTTTCAACCTGAACATCAAGTAGATTAACCTCTGCCTTTACCGTAGATATTAATGCAGAATAAATACATATTGCCACAAAACCCTGATATAACCTTTTCAATTTCAACCACCCCTTCATTATTATATAGTAGGACAAGGACTCATGTTCCCTTGCTTCAATTCACATAGATCTGTCAGACCAGTCGGACTGGTCTGAATAGTCTGACTAAGTCAGACTATTTTCCCCCTGCTTGTTGGTCTTTAGCCCCTTTTGCCAGACCCTCTCCAAATGCCTTCATCAATTCTAATTCTTGTTTTGCTTCTTTTTCTTTTGATAATTCTTCTTGCTTGGAAGGGAGGTCAGCACCCCTTATCGTCACCTTTATGTCAGATGGATCAAGCCCGATAGTAACTATCTTATCTAATTGGGTTAAGGAAACATGTTTTTGATTAAGAATCTTTCCCTGTACACCCCGAATAGGATAATCGCCATAAAAGAGGATACCATACCTTAAGATAAAGGTGTTCCCACCTGGTCCACGAACCAAGGCTATAGTATCCTTTTTATCCCAAACAATACCAACCAAAATAAGCTCAGTAATATCTACATCAGGAACACTGCCCTTTTGCTCCCGAACCACTTGTCCACCATCGACGATTAAGGGTACAAAAGGATCCCGACTATGAATATTTTGATAGAGATATTGTGGGATTATCGGTTTTCCTTTTAATGGTTCAGGCGATATTTGTGGTGGTAACATAGCTACCTCTTTAGGCTTTTGCTTGGCACACCCACTACAAACAACAATTAACATCATGCTGACCACTATTATTCTACTTATTGATTGCCACATATTTTTATACTCACCTTGTTAACCGATTATGTTGAACTGATAGCTGATCCCTGACAGCTAAATACTTCCTATGGTTTATACACAAATGCAGTAATAATCATGTTTGCAGATATGGTTGACAAATCTTCCTTGGTTGGTGTCAAACAATTTATCTGCACATTTGATGGTGTCAATATCCTCTCAAGATTTCCAATTGCTGCAAGAAATTTTCCAAAATTATGATAGGTAGCCTTAGTTGCCAGACTAATCGGAATCTCCTCATAAACATCCTTGCGAAATGGACCAGATGGAACAAAGGTAGAAAAATCAACATGATTCTCCTGAGCAAGGGTAGTAATTGTTTTTATCAATTCAGGCATATTGACCTCTTTAGGCAACCTTGTTTCTACATAAGAAAGCTCTTCTCTGAGCTTTCTTACCTCTGCCTTTCGTATCTCTAAGTTGGCTACAATATCCTGAATTTGTTTTAATTCAGTAGTTTTAGCCATTATCTCATTATCTAATTCTGCTGATTTTATCTTGAGTGGTTTATAGCCATAAGTTATAAAAGAAAAAATAGTAAGTCCTATAAAGACAACAATTAACCCTATAGCTTTTAATTCTTCCTGTGAAAATTTCATCCCTTTTCTCCATTAAATCAGCCATCAGTTTAAGCTGATGGCTGAATGCTTTATATATTATGTGTGAAACTAAGTTGAAAACTTCTTGCCGTATACTTGCCAATCATAATATTATTAATATTGGCAATATTAACATTAGTAAACACCTGTGATTCCATGAGCTTAAGCATATAGTTTGCAATAGAAAAATTATCCATTGCCTTGCCACTTATTTGCAAATTCTTAGCATTAGGATTAGTCAGGCTCTCAAGCCAGACACCTTGAACCAAGCAATTAGTCATCTGATCAAAGAGCTTTGCCCATATAAACCTATCCTTATCCAATTGAGTGATAATACCCAATCTCTTTCTAAGCTCTTCAATCTCTAACTCAATAGATTTAATCTCCGATAGATACGGCTGTAATTTAGCTATATCAGTCTTCAAGCCTTCTAATTTCTCTTCCTTTCTCTTAATCTCAAGCAGTTGATTGCTCCAAAGAAACCCTATCACAATCACAAAGGTAGATAATACTAATATGACTAAAATATTTCTCCATTGTATCTTCTTTTTTGCCAAGAGAACTGGAGGCATAAGATTTATATTAGTCATTACTTCAGCCCCCTTAAAGCTAATCCTATAGCTACAGTAAATGCAGAACCGTATTTTTTAATAATATTTACATTAATTTTTGGAGATAGTTTTATGTTAGCAAAGGGATCAGCAATAATCACAGGAATACCAAGACCACTTGCCAAGAACTCATCTAAGTTCTTTAACTTTGCTGTTCCTCCACTCAAAAGCACCTTATCAATATTTTTGCGATATACAGGCAATTGGGTATAATAATAAGCAAATGACCGCTCTAATTCATCCAAAAGCCTTGCTCCTACAGACTCAATAGCATAAGAGATATGAGATATTCGTTCAGAATATACCCCTGACGACAAATCTTCACTATGAATAATTACCCCTTCTGCTTCCTTTATCTGCTCTGCTTCTAAAAAATTTACCCCCAGCTCTCTTTTTATTGTTTCAGTAAAATCATTACCGCCAACCAAAATATCCCGATTAAAACAAGAACATTTATTTTCTACTACATTAATATTTGTCATTCTTGTCCCAATATCTACTAAAGCTACTACCTCTTCTTCTTTTCCACCTGTTACCAGAGCATCCTCTACTGAAAAGGTATCCACATTAATATGAAGGGTCTCTAACCCTGATCGCTGCAATATTTCCATATGATCATAAATAAGCTCTTCCTTAGCAGCTACCAACAGAACAAGTATCATCCTCTCATCTTTTTCAATCATTTCCTTTATTATTTGAAAATCAATAATCACATGCTCAATATCAAATGGAATATGTTCCTCAGCCTCAAATCTGATAACATCCCGTAGCTCTGACTCACTCATATGTGGCAGCTTAATATATCTTACTACCACAGAATTCCCTGAAACAGAGGTGCGAATTTTTTTGGTATCAATGCCATTATTATAAAGCATTGTTTTAATAGCTTTTACTGTTAATTCATGCTTTGCTCCAACAGCATCTTCATCCAAGGGTTCCGGAGCAATCTTTTCTAATCCAATTCCTGTTAAAACAACACTATTGCCTATCTTCTTTAATCTGACAACCTTAACAGTATCATTGCTAATATCTAAACCTACAGAACCTTTACCGCCACCAAACAACATTCCATTCCTCCAATAATAATACCAGACAAACTTCCATTACTGAAAATGTTACCATATATATTAACATTTGTCAAGCATAAATTGCAATATCTCCAGCAATTCTCATTTTAAAATGTGTAAGACAAGGAGAAATGGAGAAAAGGGAGAATTGGAGAGAAAAAATTTAAATTTTTGCAACTACTATTTTCCCCATTTCCCCACTTTCCCCCTTTCTCCTTTCTTACACAAGTTTGTCATAATGAGAATTTCCGGATGTATTTATTTATGCTGCAATAATTTGGTTGCAACAAGAATATCAACTGCTCGCTGTAATTGGGGATCACATTTCAAATCACAAACTATTTCCTTGCCCCCATTAAGCCTGCCTATTTCAATATTTACTGCCCTTCTAAGAATAATCCCACTTAATTCAATCCCATTTTTAGCCAATGATCCTTGTAAATTCTTAATATCTTCATCTGTGTAGCTTGAATGTCCTTTGGCAAATTCTTTTAAGTAGGGACTCTCATCTAACTTCATCCACATCTCCTGATCCTTGGAGGTAATTTCAGGCATCTCTACAATCACATCAGGGACAATCCCTTTTCCATGGATACATACGCCTGAAGGGGTAAAATACTTGGCTGTAGTCAGGGCAATCCCAGAGCCATCAGGCAATGGAAGTAATGTCTGTACAGAACCCTTCCCATAGCTCTTTACACCAAGGGTTAGACCTCGTTTATTATCCTTGATAGCTCCTGCCAATATCTCTGATGCGCTGGCACTTCCTTCATTTAATAAAACAATAATTGGTTTATCCAAATACAATCCCTTTCCTGTTGTTCGAAACTCCCCTGTTCATCTCTTGCTGTCTTCCAGCAATAGAAACGATTAAAGCATCTTTTGACAGAAGATTGTCTGCAACATCTATGGCCGATTCCAATAAACCCCCGGGATCATTCCTCAAATCCACAACAAGATTTTTCATCCCTTTTTTTTCCAATTTTACTAAGGCATCCTCAAATTCCTTGGGTGTCTTCTGAGTAAAATTAGTAATCCGAATATACCCAATATCCTGTTGAATAATATCAGATTTAACACTCTTAACCTCAATTTCCGCCCTGGTAATTGTTACCTTAAAGGGATCCTCCACACCATCTCTTTTGATGGTAATAACTACTTGACTTCCCTGTGGTCCACGAAGTTTTTGGACAGCTTCAGGCAGAGAAAGATTCTTGGTTGATGTCCCATTTATCTCAATAATATAATCCCCTGCCTTTATTCCGGCCAAATCTGCCGGAGTACCCTCAATAGGCGAGATAACCATGAGTTTATCTTGTTTAAGCCCAATAACAATCCCAAGCCCGGAAAAACTCCCCTCTGTTTCTACCCTCATCTCCTTAAATGCCTCAGGTGTCAGAAATCTTGTGTGAGCATCACCAAGACTCTTGAGCATACCATCAATGGCACCATAAACAAGGGTCTTTGCCGGCATCTCTTCTACATATTGGGCATGAATCAGAGAAAATGCCTTACCAAATAGTCGTAACCCATCGTACAACTCAGGGCTTTCTGACCCCTGAGAATTGGCATTCACACTCATAGAAACAATGATAGCTACTGCCAAAAACCACAATACATTCCGTAATCTGAAAATCATCGCATACCTCCTGAAATTATTAAAAGAATAGGTGTAACAATTCAGCTAACCGCAGAGGCGCAGAGACACAGAGAAAAACTTAAAGTTTATTGGACATACGAAGGACTAAGCCAAGTGTCTTATGTATTTCAATGGCTGCACCAATTATCTTTTCTGTGATCTGATTAGTTTCCATTCTCTGCGTCTCTGCGGTGAACCATTACAAATAAGTCATACATGACATATCATCCCCGTCTCAACCACCCCGATGGATTAACAGGTTGTCCATCAACCCTTAACTCAAAATGTAAACATGGTTCCGTGGCAAAACCTGTCTCACCTACTGTGCCAAGAGGTGTACCTGTATTGATTGCCTGCCCTTTTCTTACCATGATATTTGCCAGATGAGCATAAAGGCTATAAATACCGTTACCATGATCAACCATGACCAGCATCCCGTATCCCTTAAACCAATCAGCATAAACCACGCTTCCAGATTTCACGGCAACAACAGTTTGTCCTGAAGGAGCCGTGATGTCTATGCCCTTATTTGCCACATAAGTATCAAATTTTGGATTCTTATATCGTCCAAATTCCTTAATAATCCGTCCACCAGCCACAGGCCATACAAATGTCCCTTTTTCAGAATAGTGTTTTTTCTCTATTTCCTGCGGCGATTTACCCTTAGCAACCCTTGTCTGTGCCTGTGCTTTTTTCTGTGCCTCTAATCTCTTAATTAATGAGGTTAATTCTGTCGATGACCTATTAAGTTGACTAACCTGCTGGCGATAAAGTTTTTCCTCCTCCTGAACACGAGAAAGTAGTCCTTGATAATTTTTCTCTTGTTTTTTCTGAACAACAAATTCCTGTCTATAATCATCCTGAATGTCTGAAAGCTGTTCATGTTTTGCCAAAAGCACTTGTTTCTGGCAATTTAGCATCTCTTTCTGTTGTCGTATCTCACGGATCAAGACATTATCATTCTGAGCAATCATAGTCATAAAGTAAACCTGTCTTGACAAATCCGAAAGGTTTGGTGTAGAACATACAATATCTATCACACCATTCTTTCGATATTTATATATTGCCCTTAATCTATGAGCCAAGTCATCCTGTTTTTGGCAAAGTTTGTCACGGGTTTCAATCAATGCTATTTTTTTAATAGTTATATCTTTTTGCGTCTTTTTTATTACTCCACCTAACTCACTGACCTTTCTTTGTGTCTGATTTAG
>JBDRAP010000130.1:0-5501 GCA_043823615.1 bacterium | reverse complement strand
GTGTGTAGTCTCACCTATAAATTCAAAATATCACAAACCACTACATTCTTATGGCAAATTACCCTAATCGTAGGTCGAAATCTTACCCTGCGAGACGGTATTCTATTGATTTTGATGTAATTATCCACAACCGCACAGGTCAGATTTTTCTTCTCCATTTTTCTGATAATCTGTGAAATCTGTGGATTAATCTTGATTGCACAGCTCAAAATATTGTGAATTCAATATTCAATATCTGCTACTGACATTTAACTTCTATGCGACTTTCTTGCGTTTCAACATTCGAGGTTGTCGCGAAACAAGCCTTTCTGGATGTTTTCTTTGTTCCTCGTAAATATGCTCAATATGTTTCTTAATGTTGTTTCCAAATTCCTCTTCTATCTGATGTCGCACTTTACGAACTTCTTCAACGATAGGATCTTTTATCATATTATACCTCCATAAGTTCCTCTGGTGTATAAATAATATGATACTCCTGAATACATTTTGTCTCAAGCGATCCTTTTATTAGGGCAGCAATACCATCAACCGCAGCCAAAACGCCCTGAGCAATCGTAATAATAGGTATGCCATGGAGATAGGCATGACTGCGAATTGTTACCTCATCTGTTCTTGGTTTTTTCCCAGACGGTGTATTGATAAGCATGGCAATCTCATTATTCTTTATCATATCCACAATATCAGGTCTTCCCTCACCTACCTTAAATATTCTATCCATAGGAATTCCTTGCTCATTGTAGTATTTTGCTGTCCCATCGGTCCCAATCAACATGAACCCTAATTCAACAAACCGTTGCACTGCAGGAAGGATTATCGGCTTGTCCTTTTCCTTAACCGAAATAAAGATAGTTCCTTTTACAGGCAGGTGCTGACCGGCAGCTATTTGAGATTTTGCAAATGCCCTGCCAAAACTTGTGTCGATACCCATCACCTCTCCGGTTGATTTCATCTCAGGTCCAAGTACAGGATCAACCCCGGAAAAGCGGGCAAAGGGAAAAACAGCCTCTTTTACAGCCACATGTTGAGGCACTATCTCTTTGCTAAAGCCAAGCTCTTTAAGTGTTTTGCCAAGCATAACCTTAGTAGCTAATTTGGCTAAAGAGACACCGATTACCTTTGAGACAAAGGGGACTGTTCGGGATGCCCTGGGATTGACCTCTAAAACAAAAATATCATCCCCTTGAATGGCATATTGGATATTCAACAAGCCAATGACACCAAGCTCCATGGCTAAGACATAGGTATTTTCCTTAATCCCCTGGATAATGGATGGGCTGAGGGTATGCGGTGGCAAGACACAGGCAGAATCACCTGAATGCACGCCAGCAAACTCAATATGCTCCATAATCCCGCCAATAACCACAACGCTCCCATCTGATATGGCATCAACATCAACCTCAATCGCATCCTCTAGGAACTTATCAACCAATACAGGCCTATCCGGTGATACAAAAACAGCATTTTTCATATACTTTTCCAGATCAGGTTCATCGTAAACTATCTCCATCGCCCTGCCGCCCAGAACATATGATGGTCGGACAATGACTGGATAGCCGATATCACGGGCTATCCTTCTCGCCTCTTCTATGACAACAGCAGTCCCATTGGGTGACTGTTTCAATCCCAACTTCTGGAGCAATAGCTTGAATCGCTCCCTGTCTTCAGCCCTGTCCACAGCATCAGTTGATGTGCCAAGTATTTTTACCCCTGCCTTTTCTAAAGGAATAGCCAGATTTAATGGTGTCTGACCACCCAACTGGATGATTACCCCCTCTGGTTTCTCCCTGTCAACAATGTTTAAGATATCCTCTCGTGTCATTGGCTCAAAGTAGAGCCTGTCTGAGGTGTCATAATCTGTAGAAACTGTTTCAGGGTTACAGTTTACCATAATGCTTTCATAACCCTCTTCCCTTAAGGCAAAGGATGCCTGACAACAACAATAATCAAATTCAATCCCCTGACCGATTCGATTTGGCCCCCCACCAAGGATCATCACCTTTTTTTTGTCACTTGTCCGTGTCTCATCCTCTGTTTCATAGGTAGAATAATAGTATGGTGTATATGCCTCAAACTCTGCCGCACAGGTATCAACAAGCTTAAAGGTAGCCTCAATCCCATATCCCTTACGCAATTTTCGAACAGCTTCCTCATCCGAATCCAAAAGATATGCCAACTGCCTGTCAGAAAACCCATACTGCTTCGCCCTTCTAATGGTTTCACTTCTGACTCCTGACTTCTGACTTCTGACTTCTTCCTCCATATCCACAATCTGCTTGATATTATGCAAAAACCATCTGTCTATTCTGGTAATCTCGAATATCTCATCTATGCTCATACCCGCCAACAATGCATCACGAAGATAAAATATCCTTAAAGAATTGGGTATGCTAATCTTTCTTTTTATCTCTTCAATATCTTTTGGAATATCCTTGCCATCGCCACCAAGCCCAAATCTTCCTATTTCCAGTGATCTCAATCCCTTTTGAAGTGCTTCCTTAAATGTTCGGCCAATAGCCATTGCCTCACCAACAGATTTCATGGATATTCCCAGAACATCCTCTGCCCCGGGGAATTTTTCAAAGGTAAACCGTGGTATCTTGATCACGCAATAGTCAATGGTTGGTTCAAATGAGGCAGGGTTTCCCGGGTAATATCATTGGGTATCTCGTCAAGGGTATAGCCAACGGCTAATTTTGCTGCCATTTTTGCAATAGGGAATCCTGTTGCCTTTGAGGCTAAGGCAGAGCTTCTTGATACCCGCGGGTTAATCTCAATGACTACCATCCGTCCATTTTCAGGGTTTAAGGCAAACTGGACATTTGAGCCGCCGGTTTCCACACCTATTTCACGGATGACCTTGATGGCAGCGTCCCGCATCAATTGATACTCCCTGTCTGACAGGGTCTGAGCCGGGGCAACGGTAATGGAGTCGCCTGTATGAACGCCCATGGGGTCAAGGTTTTCTATGGAGCAGATGATAACCACATTATCCTTTATGTCCCGCATAACCTCAAGCTCATATTCTTTCCAGCCAATGATTGATTCCTCAACCAATATCTCTGAGATAGGGCTTGCCTCAAGCCCCATAGCCACTATCTGTTCAAACTCTTCTATATTATAAGCTATACCGCCGCCTGTCCCGCCGAGGGTAAGGCTTGCCCTGATAATCAATGGGAATCCCAATTCTTTGGCTATCCTGCGGCTATCATCCATATTGTATGCCAGCCCGCTTTTCGGCACATCAAGCCCAATCTTAAGCATAGCCTCCTTAAACTTGCTTCTATCCTCTGCCTTTCTTATTGCCTGATAATTTGCCCCGATCATCTCAACATTATACTTATCCAATACACCCATCTCAAATAGTTTTATCGCTGTATTAAGCCCTGTTTGTCCGCCAAGTGTAGGCAGAATTGCATCAGGCCTTTCAATCTCAATAATTTTAGCCACCACCTCCGGGGTAATTGGTTCAATATATGTTCGGTCTGCGGTTTGGGGGTCGGTCATAATGGTGGCAGGGTTTGAATTGACAAGAATAACGAAATATCCATCCTCTTTTAATGCCTTACACGCCTGAGTGCCGGAATAATCAAACTCACAAGCCTGACTAATGATTATCGGACCTGAGCCGATGATAAGTATCTTGTTTATATCTGTTCTCTTGGGCATAAATGTCTCCTTAAAATAATTATAAGTCATGAGTATAGGCTGAAGGCTTGGATTGACAACCTAATGTGGTAGACATTTGAATTCGTGAGTGAGATAAAGAACACACACCTAAATTTTTACCTTGCGAAAAGGGAGCTGCGAAGCAAACGGATGCGCAACTCTCTTGAGGGGGTATGAGCGTGTTTTTCGATTAATCTACCCCCTATCACCCCCACCAGAGGGAGAAGGCAAACCACTAAAATTAAATGTCATAAGCCATTAGTGTGACATAAGGAAATATCAAACAAAAGCCCAAATATCCATACATAAGTAACTATTCAGTAGCAAGAATACATGAATCAGAATGAGAACACTTGCATATAGTTTTCAACCTGTGCAATTAGAAATCACCATTTGTCTACAGAGAAAGAGCCACATAGTGAGTGTAAATTCTTAAGATACAACTCTTGCCGGTCTCTTCTCATTTGCGATTACTCCTGTTTCGTTACAATATTTTCCTAATGTATTTACACCCTTTGTGGTTCTTTCTCTTTTCATGGATATGTATCCACAAAAAAGCCAGTAAAGCCATAATTATACTGTTAATGTTGCAAATTCTTCTACTGGCACCGTAATCATTTTCTTTGATTTCTTATTACCAGAATAAACACTTAAAAAATCTTCTTCGATTTTTTTTAGGATATGAGATTTAAAATATTGTTCTCCACAATATTCGCATTCTTCACAAGGCACATCATCAACAATTAAAAAACGGTTGTTGTTCTTATAAATATACTGAACTTGTTTACTCTTAAAGTTTCTGTTACCGCAAAGATTACAAATTTTATCCATTTTTCAACCTCTCTCATAAGGAGTTTTAAATTTTGGAGGATAAGGAATATAAACAGTTACGATAACCATTTGTTCCCCTCTTTCTCCACAAACAATGTGGATTGGCTTCTCTGAATTTGTAAATCCTACCACTAAACAACTCTCTCCTCTTCCTGTGTTCTCATAATATTCTAAAATTTGACCCGAAAGCAACGCTTCCTCAACTTCTCCAATTAGTAAATTATCATTTTGTCGTTCTTCGTCGCCATGTTTCGAAAAATAATATTCATTTTTTCTAACTCTTTCTGTTATCCATTCAGTTTGAAACATAAATTCTTCCTGTTTTTTCTCTTAATCTTCTGTGGCGATATTAGATAACGATTCCAGCTTTAGATCTGCAATGAGCAGATAATTTTTAATCTCTATTATGGCAGATTTAATCCGGATAGTCAAGTAAATTTTTTGATTTTGTGTAATTGAGTCAGTGATTGGTAGGGAAGCCTATTGTTTGCTCCAAACAGTTTCGGACAAAGACAAGAGGAGAGCACCGCTGTCACGGGAGTCCCTACAACGACAACCATTCATCGTTTGTCGGACAAGTCGGACTGGTCGGACAAGTCGGAAGGTATAAAAACAACCCCCCGTGGTTGCCCTCTGTTTGTCATTCCGAACGAATGTGAGGAATTTATCCTTAAATTATCCTCTTGACCGATGCCGGTTGAGATTTCTCACGGAGTTTACCCTGAGCGAAGCGAATGGGGTTGAAATGACAGCGTGGTTATTTTTGATTGCACAGGTTGAATTATCTTCACTACCGATAGCTGACCCATTACGATTTTGAGTGATAGGTCAGTGATTGGTAGGAGTAAAATCGTTGAGCAAAAGGTGAAATCTGCCAACCTGTGCGGTTGTCGTATTAAGCTACATGAATATAGCAATAAAACTAATGGGTCGACCACGAATGAGGTAGTCGCAACCTTTAGGTTGCGTTATTTTTACGCAAGCTGAAGCCTGCGACTACCAAA
>JBDRAP010000129.1:0-2257 GCA_043823615.1 bacterium | reverse complement strand
GACACTATCGTCCCAATCCTTTCACCCTGTACCACCCTCTTAATATTCCCTTCCTGCGTAAGATTAAACACCAATATGGGTAGAGAATTTTCCATACATAAAGAGATAGCAGTACTATCCATTATCTTTAATCCCTTGCTCAAAACCTCCATATAGCTCACAGACTCATATTTGACTGCATCAGGATGTTTCACAGGGTCTTTGTCATAAACCCCATCAACCTTTGTTGCCTTCAAAATAACCTCTGCCCCAATCTCTGCAGCACGCAAGGCTGCGGCTGTATCTGTGGAGAAAAATGGATTACCTGTGCCTGCCGCAAATACGACTATCCTGCCCTTTTCTAAGTGTCTTATTGCCCTTCTTCTGATATATGGCTCAGCTATCCGCTGCATTTCAATGGCAGATTGTACACGACAATGAAGCCCTATCTTTTCTAAGGCATCCTGTAGGGCAATTGAATTTATAACTGTGGCAAGCATACCCATATGATCTGCAGAGGTACGATCCATATGAGACGCTGCTTCACTTATTCCACGAAACATATTCCCACCGCCAATACTGATGGCTATTTCTGTCCCTAATTCCTTTACCTCTTTTATCTGACGGGATATTCCTGCTACAACATCCTGATCAATACCATATGATTGCTTTCCTTGCAACACCTCTCCGCTTAATTTCAGGATTACACGCTTATATTTTAAGTCAGACATCTTTATTTTCCCTCTAAGTAGTGGCGAGCCTGTGTGGTTCGCCCTGATTATCGCTGCAATTATCAAATTAAACAGCATCTCATCTTTATATCCCAAAGCCTACAGCATGCCCGCAGTTTTTAATACCTCCGCAAAGCGTGGTTCAACCAGAGCGTATCCCTTTAATACCTTCCGTAAAACGACCCTTTCATCCTCGAACCCTTGCTCTAATTCCTTTGTCTTTTTTACAACCGGTGTAATAGCCGTGCGTCTATCCCACATTACATATCCCATCATAGCCAGCAGCCCACATATTAAGGTCATAATCCCACCAAGTATTACATATACCAAATCCCTTAAATCTGATATATCGCCTTTCATCTCACCCTTCAAATCATCTATTCTTGTATTCATCGCTGTCATCTGTGTCTCAAGCCGTATCAACCGTTCAATAATTTCCTCATAGCCTTGAGTATTTTGGGCTTGAGCCACAAAGGAGCCTGCCAATAGAAATATAAACACTACGGCTATAATATGTAACATCCTCATCTTCATCTTCCCACCCTATACCTACAACATACCCGCGGTTTTATTATCCGCCAAGAACATACCTTGCAAATCGACGGACAACCACATTCTCTCTAACCTTAGCCACATAGCTTGTGATATGGTCATTTATGGTTATCTCAGGGTTTTTAACAAATGGTTGTTCTAATAGACAAACATCCTTGCAATACTTTTCCACCCGACCAGATATCATCATATCCCATACCTTTTCTGGTTTTCCGGATTTTTCAGCTTGTTCCTTGTAGATACTTTTTTCTTCTTCAAGTTTTTCAGCAGAGATTTGATCCCTTGAAACACAAAGAGGATTGGCTGCAGCAATATGCATGGCAATATCCTTGCAAAGATCCTTAAACTCATCTGTTCTGGCAACAAAATCGGTTTCACAATTTACCTCAACCATACACCTATCTTGCCGCCCATATGAATATAAGCATACACTGCCCCATCCTTTGCTTCCCTGCTCGCCTTTTTTTGAGCAGCTGCCATACCCTGTGTACGCAGGATTTTTAGTGCCCTGTCCATATCTCCTTCAGCCTTTTCAAGTGCCTGCTTACATTCCATCATAGGGGCATCTGTTGCATCCCTTAATTCTCTAACCATTGCTGCTGTTATCTGCATGAACTTATCTCCTTTTCTCCTTAATTTTACCACGAATTCTTTCAATTTTTGCAATCAAGATTATCCACAGATTACACAGATTACACAGATTAAAAACAAATCAATTGCATTCTAAGCTTTTTGCTCCAAAGTTTAGAAGAAGCCCTGTTTCATCCTGTATTAAGATTTCCCATCCATCTTGTTTGATCTTAATCTGTGAAATCTGTGTAATCTGTGGATATAATCTCTTGTTTCTGATTGTTTTTATTCTTCCTTCCCTATCTCCATCTTTTCCTCTACATCTTTCATCCCTTTATCTGCCATTTCCTGTTTTTCCTTCAGTAGAAGTGCCTGTTCAAATGCCTTTCTGCCATCAATAATCGCATCTCCCATCACCGAGGATA
>JBDRAP010000128.1:0-3420 GCA_043823615.1 bacterium | reverse complement strand
CGTAAAAATCTATTCGTTTGGACATAACTTTGCCTCCTTTTCTATTAGGGAATATATCCGCAGATTACGCAGATTTCACAGATTACAGATGAGATGGAGAAGAAAAATCTGAAAGACAACAGTAGAGACGCAAGATATTGCGTCTCTACCATCAGATTGTTCTTTAATCTGTGAAATCTGCGTAATCTGCGTAATCTGCGGACAATCTTTATTAATCCGCGTGCTATTCCTCATTTACCTGCATTACCTCCCAACTCCTTTTGCAGCAACTGCATATCTATCCACGCATCCCTCTTCCATGCAGGGTGATAAAGCAGGGCTGCCGGATGGTATGTGGGTAAGAGCTTAATCCCTTGATAATCGAAAAATTTACCTCGTAAGGTACTTATCCCTTCTGTTTTTTTGAGCAATGTTTTGGCAGCAAAGTTTCCCATGCACAAAATAATCTTTGGCTTAATAACCCTGATTTGGGCAACAAGATATGAATTGCATGCCTCAATTTCATCGTGATTAGGGTTTTTGTTGTTTTCCGGACGGCATTTCACGACATTGGTGATATAGACATCTTTTCTTTCGATATGGATAGCAGCAAGCATCAATGTCAATAGCTGTCCTGCATCCCCAACAAACGGCTGCCCCTGCATATCCTCCTGTGCCCCTGGTGCCTCCCCAATAACCATTAATTTTGCATCAGGATCACCTGTACCAAGTACAATATTTTTTCGATATTGTGCCAAATGACATCTTGTGCAACCCTGAATTGATTCTTCAATCTTTTCAATCGTATCGATATTGAAATCTTTCGAAGGTTTATCAGCTACAGCAATAGTAATAGGCTGTTTGACTATTTGAGGGATAGCATCTTTGGCAGGGGTAATCTCTGACAAGGATTGTCTCTTGCTGTCAGAAGAGGGTAGGGGGGGTATTTTCTTTGTGCCATGAGCTATCATGGGGGTAGCAACTCTTTTTGGTAATGGCAATCTTTCCCCTGTTTCCTGCTCGATATATTTTTTGATTAACCTAAGTAATTGAATGTATTCATGATGAATGCTAAGCATGTCTATTGTATCCTCAATTTTAGATTATCAGTAACTATTCAGTCAGTTCTTTGTAATGTCAGGACGATGTCTATTGCTCGATGTTCAAGTTTTTTCTTGACACAACTTCACACAACTTCGAGGAGTATTCGATATTGTCATCTCGAGGAGTACTCGACGAGAGAACTCAAGAACTGAGTGAAGATAATAAAAGTTATGGTGTAAAGACAAAAGATAGATTTCTCACCTTCGGGTCGAAAGGACAGAGAGTGGATGTCCGTTTTCTACACAGGTTAAAAAACTTGAACATTGAGTATCAGGGAAAATTATACCGCAAAAAGGCACTAAAGTCAAGGAAAATTGAAGAAGTTATGTAACGGATCAGTAAATTGGGGGGAATTGCTTAGCAAAAGGTATCTTCTGTTTTAGTGGAGAGGATTACACACACCCCTAACCCCTCTTATTAGAGGGGAATACAAAAAATCCCCTCTTGAGAGGGGGGAGGGGGTGTGTAATCTTCTTGAGAGGGGGGAGGGGGTGTGTAATCCTCTTGAGAGGGGTTAAGGAGTGTGTCCAATTTTCCCCAGTTCACTGCCCCATTACGAAGTTATGGTATTTCTCAGTTATCAGTTGTGAAAGTCGTGGATTTTAATAATCTTCTCTTGAGAGGGGTGGCTGCGAAGCAGACGGGGGGGGTGTCCACACTTAATCCCATCATTACAATTGCTGCTGGATTAGCCATAAAGTTTTCACATTGTATTGCCGATAAAATAATAAGGATTGAATACTTAAAAAATATGAAAAAATGTTGTTTTCGCTATAAAAAATGCTTGACATAGTAAATAATATGTGTTATGATATATGCAAATTAATACTTAGTTATCGCTTGCTAATGACTTGCAAATACAAGAGCAGAAGGAGGGAGGGAATTTTTGTTTATTGCATTAAGGGTCATTGGTGGGGTTAGTATAAATTATTGTTTGGTGAACAACATTGTTGTTCACAGTAGATGACTGGGTTCTGCAATCCATAGAAGAAGAGGCAGCCTCTAAACGCAAGACCGTATACAGTAATTACACAGCTTTTTCGCAGCACAAACAAAAGCAGAAAGCCCAAGAATCTCAAAATTATAAGGAGGATAAGAAATGCGAAAGTTATTTTTGTCATGCTTGATGGTTAGTATTATGGCTATGCCGGCACTTGCCGGGCTGAATTACCCAAACATTGATGTCAAGGGGGATTTGAGTTTTAAGTCGATTACGGCTCAGGATTATGATGGTACTAAAAGCGTGTCAGACAAGGTGGACAATGTTCAGTTGACCGCAAACCTAAAGTTGTCTGCTGAATTGGCAGATAATGTGGGGCTAAAGGTAGTGCTGAGAAATGCAAGCACACAGGGAGCAAAAAGCACACCGGATACAATCACATTGGACCCATTGGGAACAAGCACATCGGGAGCAACAAGCACATCGGGAGCAACAAGCAACAATAATCTCAATGAGGTGCTTTCACAGACAACGGTGTATCAGATATATCTTAATATCAAGGATATTGCTGGTGTGGATGCTGTTATTGGACGGCAGAATATAGGTGAAAAGAAGAATTCATTGGTTTTCCAGTCAAGTAGGGCAGATGCAATCAAGTTGTCCAGAAAGTGTGGACCAGTGGATGTTACTTGTATTTCTGCAAATGGACCAGCTGATCGTGATACCCTCAATGCTATCATACTGGGCGGAAAGATTGGTCCTGTAGATGCAGCATTGGCAGATTATGTACAACAGTCAGCTGGTACTAGTGCTAATGCAGTACTTAATCTTACTGTATCTGGCAAGATTCCTGTGGGATGTGGCATAAATGCCTCACTTGAATATGCCAAGCAGTCTGGCGGAAAGAATGCAGCTACTGTTAAAGATGGAAAGGATGCCACCGCTATGCTGATAAAGCTTGCCTATAATGGATATGATATGGCTGTGGGTAAGGTCTCTTGCGGGATGACAATCCTGAATACGACAGGAGCTAAGGACTCACTTGATAAGGATGAGAACTACACTGGTATTGCTCCATCCCTGAAACTGACTGAGATTGTGAGTGATATTGCTGCTGGTGAAAAGAATGATGATTTGACATATAAGACAGCAATAGCCAATCGCAATGCTATTGTCCTCAATCTTGGACTTGCTCCGGCTGCAGTTGCGGGGTTGAACCTTGGACTGGCATGTGGGATATATAAGACAAATGAAAAGGTTAACGACTCGACCAAATATGCCACAGAGATTAATCTTACTGCTGGCTACAAGGCATCTGATGCAGTCTCCCTGAGCCTGCTCATAGCCCAAATGGATCCTGGTAAGGTACTGGCTCCTCTTACAGACAAAGCCACCAA
>JBDRAP010000127.1:0-4108 GCA_043823615.1 bacterium | reverse complement strand
GACCACAAAAGAATGGCAGGTTACAGCTACAAGGCACAGATGCGTATAATTTGTAGCTGCAGGGCTTGTCCCTACGAATAAGCGACCACAAGGGTCGCAGCTACAAGTTCCGGGAACAGCTGTAGTTGCAGGGTGTCAATGATGCTCTCCTCTTGTGGTCGCCGTCTCCATTCAGAATTCTGCATTCTGCATTCTCCATTTTCCATTCTCCATTCTGCATTCTACGACCTTGTGGTGAACATAAACAGTTTTGAACCTGTGCAAAAATATTGTAAATTTTTTCTTTACAAAACATCGTTTTGGGTGTATACTTATTCTTGGTTATCCCACGAAGGAACAACTATTCTAATTGATTATAAACCGGGAGAAAATTCCCTTATCTTACAATTCTGATTTTTTCTTAACACCATGAATAACAAAAAAAGACTAATTATTACTATTGATGGACCAGCAGGCGTTGGCAAAAGTACTGTTTCAAAGGCAATAGCTAAACGATTGGGGCTCAGGCATATTGATTCTGGAGCAATATACAGGGCTATTACTTATAAGGTGCTGACAGAGGTCAGTGACCAAGAGACATCCAATGATCCGTTGACTCCAAAATTCCAAATCCCAAATCCAAAATTAAATGGCAATATTGGCTCTGAGGATGATGTTGTCGCCATAGCAAGGCAGATAAGGATTGAATACAAAACATCAGATGATAGAAGTGCTGCCTCCAGAATTGTAATAGATGGGGCTGATGTTACAAGCCAGATAAGAAGTCAGGATGTAACCAAACATGTTTCTACTGTGGCTGCATATAAGGGTGTAAGGGATGTAGTGATTGACATCCTTCGCAGACTTGCTGCTGATAGTAGCGTAGTCATGGAGGGAAGAGATATTGGAAGTGTAGTTTTGCCTGATGCAGATTTTAAGTTTTATCTTGATGCTACCCTTCAGGAAAGGGCTCAAAGAAGATACAAGGAATTAAAAAGAAAAGATCCGAATGTTGAGTTATATAAGATACAATTAGAGATAAACAAGAGGGATAAACAGGATAGTTCAAGAAAGATAGCACCCCTTATTATAGATCCTTGTGCAACCTATATTGATACCAGTGTGTTAACATTAAAAGAGGTAATCTCCTTAGTAATGAGAAAGATTAATTCTGTCTTAAGAATGGATAGCATGGTATTTTTTAATAGCAGTAATCTTTTTTATTATATGGTATGTTTTGTGCTAAGATTGGGTTATACTAAGTATTTAGGCTTTAATATTCAGGGGTTGGAAAATATTCCGGCAACTGGTGGTGTATTGCTGGTTTGCAATCATTTGAGCTATCTGGACCCTCCGGCAGTGGCTGTGAGCCTTCCAAGACAGGCATCATATATTGCTAGGTCCAGCCTTTTCAAGATTCCATTAATGGGCTGGTTATTAAAAAGATTAAATGCTCATCCCATTAATCGAGACGGAGTAGATCGTAATGCGTTTAAGAAGGTTATGGCTTTATTAAATAATGGGAAGATATGCCTTGCCTTCCCGGAAGGGACAAGAAGTAAAACAGGACAGCTTCAGCCAGCTAAACCAGGCATAGGGATGATTATCTCTATGGCAAAAAATAATGGGATACGGTTTAGTGTTATCCCCTGCAAAATATCTGGCTCAGACAAGGCATTTCCACCTGGAGCAAAATGGTTTAAGAGACACCCAATAAAGCTTTGTTACGGGAAACCAATAGATTTATCAGATTTATTAGCAGAACAGGATAAGTATACCTATCAGGCTATTGCTGACAGGATTATGGAGCATATCGGCAGATTAGGGATGGGGTGAGAAGTCAAAATACAGAATGGGAAAATCTGCCCACAGTTTTCAAGGTTCAATATGATAGGTAATCGTATCGGTTGCTTCTGTATTCTGACTCCTTGACAATAGGGTAAGCATTAGCTTTTCAAGCAGTCAGCCTTCAGCTTTTGTAAGGCATTACGGCATAAAAGGTGGTTAGCACCACTGGCAGTGGTAGCACCCCTGGCACAGGAAGTCGTAAAAAAGTTAGGCACGCTTCATTTTGCTTTGATTTTATGGTCTTTGCTGACCGCTGATAGCTGACAGCTGAACGCTTACACAATAGGTATTTTTGATGGAAATATTATTATCTAAAGAAGCAGGATTTTGTTTTGGGGTTAAAAGAGCATTAAAATTAACCAACCAGACATTAACTAAATCAAGGTGTAGCGTATATACCCTTGGTCCGCTTATCCATAATCCACAGGTAATTGAAGAGCTTAAAAACAAGGGTATATTGGTTGCAGAAAACATGGATGATATTACGACAGGGGTGGTCATCCTTCGGTCTCATGGGGTTACCCCAAAACTTTATCAACAGCTATTAGATTCAGGACTAACCATGGTAGATGCGGTTTGCCCAAATGTGAAACGAGTTCAGAAGCTTGTCTCTCAATTAAAACAAGAGGGATACACGGTGGTTGTTGTTGGAGAAAAAAACCATCCAGAGGTAATGAGTATTCCGGGTATAGCAGAGGGAGCTACCCTTGTCATAGAAAATATTGAACAGGCAGAAAACTTTCCTCGGGTAGAAAGGATAGGATTAGTTGCTCAAACAACCCAAACCTGTGAATACTTTAGAAAAATAGCAAGCCTCCTATTGCATAAGACCTTTGAATTAAGGGCATATCATACCATCTGTGATGCTGTGGAAAGAAGACAGCAGGATTCTCGCAAAATTGCTCAAGCAGTAGAGATGATGCTGGTTGTTGGCGGGAAGAATAGTGCCAATACAAGCCGTCTGGCTCAGATATGTGCTGAGAGTGGCTGTGTAACATATCATATTGAGACAGCCTCTGAGATACAACCAGAATGGCTAAAAGGAATAAAAAAAATAGGAATTACTGCGGGTGCATCTACCCCACCATGGATAATTGAAGAGGTATTAGATAGGCTTTCAGGTATCTGACCTGTCTGACCTGTCCTACCTGTCCGACCTGTCCGACTCGTCTGACTACTTAAGCTTTCGGCTGAACGCCTATATTGAGGAGTATTTTGATATGATTAGAAAAATTCTTATTCTAACTTGTATTACATTTATATTGTTTGTTTCCGGATGGCTTACGGGATGCTTTACCACAGAAAAATCCCTGCCTTCTATATATTATTCTGTAGCTCAAAATATGGGACAATATACGGTTAAAGGAAAACTTTATTGTTACGAGGGTGATGAATTATACAAATATATGGACAATGAGGCTGAAGACTATCGGGCATATAAGGTTAGAAGTTTGAGTGTACAGGAATACCAAAATGATTCAGGGATTACGCTGACCATTAAGATATACAATATGCCAAGCCCTCAGGATGCCTTTGGTATATATTCATTAGGCAGAAATCCAGAGGCAAGATTTGTGGATATAGGTAATGAAGGGATAAATTCATCTTATACGGTAGAGTTTTGGAAAGCCAATTTTTATGTCAAGCTCATTCACTCTATCCCGGGTCCTAAAGATGACTTGATTAAAATAGCAAAAGAATTAGCCGGCAAGATTAACAGAAATTCAAAAGAGCCACAATTAGTCTCTTCTTTACCTGTTAAGGATTATATCCCAAAAAGTGTAAAATTCTTTCATGAGAAAATATCACTGAATAATATCTACTATATTCCTGAAAATTTTCTGAGATTAAACGATAAAACCAATGGAGTGGTAGGATATTATCAAAATAATGGAAAAAAAGCAAAGGCATTTATCATTAAATATCCATCTAACGACATGGCAAAAATAGCCTATGAAGAATATTCTAAATATCTTAGCATACATCAAAAACAAGATGCTGCGATTAATGTTTCTGATAATTATGTGTTTGGTATCTGGGATGGGATAGATTCTGAATGGACAAGAGGGATTATGGATGACTTATCAAACACATTGGGGCTGAATGCTCAGGGCTAAATGACTTTTCAAACAGTCAGCTCTAAGCACAACTCCCCTACCCTTTGATTTCAAGTAATATATTCTTAAGAAAAAACAACAAAAGGAGTTAGTAATGGAAAAATTTGCTGATTTTGGTTTGAGCAAGGAAATGCTTCAGACAATTTCAAACATGGGCTTTGAGG
>JBDRAP010000126.1:0-6880 GCA_043823615.1 bacterium | reverse complement strand
GTAGTTCCTGCAGATGCAATCAATGTGTGGGAATCTTAGAGCCGATGATAAGGTGATTGCGACAGGGAGGCAGGGCAGACTATTATTGTAGGGTATGTTTGGTGGGAATCTTAGAGCCGATGATAAGGTGATTGCGACTCTCTTTGCACCCCCGCCATTTTGGGTGCCCAGAATTTGTGTGGGAATCTTAGAGCCGATGATAAGGTGATTGCGACAACGATAATCGTTTCCATTGCCCTGACAAAGTCAATGTGGGAATCTTAGAGCCGATGATAAGGTGATTGCGACTAAGAAATGAGAACTACATCAGGTAGCCCCGTCACCACGTGGGAATCTTAGAGCCGATGATAAGGTGATTGCGACTTGGGCAGGGAAGGAACGAGCAATTTGTCTGATTAAGGTGGGAATCTTAAAGCCGATGATAAGGTGATTGCGACACCGACAATGTTACCATTGTTATTGCAATATTTAGGTGGGAATCTTAGAGCCGATGATAAGGTGATTGCGACATCAAAAGACTCCACTGAGGAGGTATGTGGTTTATGTGGGAATCTTAGAGCCGATGATAAGGTGATTGCGACCAAGACAGAGGCATAGCATCTGGATTTCAACTGTTGCGGGAATTCTAACGAATCCAGTATGGGCAATGGGCTTGTGGTTTTTTGGAAAATGAAGAAGCACAACTACACACCGGACGGTATTCGTCAACCCGCGGACGGATCGTCGAAACCGTTAGCGCGACCGTTAGACGAACAAAATACAAGTAGAAGTACAAATTGTGATTGATACTACGAAAGGATGGTACAGTTATACTGTGGACATAAAGTTTGAATGGAATCCAAATAAGGCTGCCCAAAATTTACAGAATCATAAGGTTTTATTTGAAGAAGCAGCCACGACCTTCAAAGATACCTTGAGTATAACCGTTTCTGATCCTGAACATTCAGTAGAAGAAGATAGGTATATCACTATTGGTCTGTCAAACCGTTTTAGACTGCTGATAGTTGCTCATACAGAGCGAGGCAATAATATTCGTATTATTAGTGCACGAGAATTGACGACTAAAGAAAGGAGGGAATATGAAGAAGGAAGTTGAACAGGAAAATGATGAACTCCGCCCTGAATATGACTTATCTCAGTTACTTAAAGGAGGAGTGAGAGGTAAATATGCTGACCGATACAAGAAAGGTACAAATTTAGTACTACTATCGCCAGATGTAGCAAAGGTTTTTTCTGATGAGAAGGCTGTGAATGAGGCTTTACGGTTAGTAATTCAGCTTGTCAAAATTCCAATGGCGAGGAGACATATAGCGAGGACAAGGATCACATCTTGAATTGTAGATAGAAGAACCAGAACCGAAAACAGTTTCGATAACTCTATTGGACTCAAGCAATTAAGAAAAAAATAAGGCATGAAAAATACCAGGCATAGTCAGGATTGCATATATGCTTTTCTCCGTGTTTTCTGTATCTTTGTGATGAATCTGTATCCAAAATCAAGGGGGGTGAATAACATGGATTTATTGATTCGTAACGGTCTGGTAATTGATCCGTATAATAATCAAAAGAAAATCACTGATATTTTGATCAATGATGGTAAAATTGTAGATATTGGGACAGGGATTGGGAACAATGTTCAGGCAGCAAGGGTAATTGATGCTTCCGGAAAATTAGTTGCCCCTGGGCTGATTGATATGCATGTTCACTTGAGAGAGCCGGGACAGGAGGAGAAAGAAACCATAGTTACCGGTACCAGAGCTGCTGCTGCCGGTGGATTTACTACTATTGCCTGTATGCCCAACACCTGTCCGGTCATTGACAACAAGAGTCTGGTGGAATTTATTTTGCTTAAGTCCAAACAAGAGGGCATAGTCAGGGTTCTGCCCATTGGTGCTATTAGTAAGGGACTGAAGGGTGAGGAGTTAGCAGAGATAGGACAGATGGTTAAGGCTGGAGCAGTGGCTATCTCAGATGACGGACGATCAATAGGAAGTACAGCGTTAATGAGACGAGCCCTTGAATATATCCGACCGTTCAATATACCCATTATCGCTCATTGTGAAGATACTACCCTTTCTACCGGCGGGTGTATGCATGAGGGATATTATTCAACTATTCTTGGGTTACCCGGCATTTCATCTGCCTCAGAAACGGTTATGGTGGCTCGTGATATTATCCTGGCTGAGGCAGCAGGTGCAAGGCTTCATATTGCCCATGTAAGCACAAGAAAATCTGTGGAATTAGTAAGGCAGGCAAAGGAAAGAGGTGTAATCGTTACCTGCGAGGTAACACCCCATCACTTTACCCTGACCGATGAGGCTGTTTGCGGGTTTGATACCAATACAAAGATGAACCCACCCCTGAGAAGCAAGGATGATGTTGAGGCAATAAGGCAAGGGCTGTCTGATGGCACCATAGATGTGATTGCCACTGACCATGCCCCGCATACCAGGACAGAAAAAGAGCAGGAATATGGCAGAGCACCATTTGGTATCATTGGACTTGAAACATCACTTGGATTGGTTCTGACAGAATTGGTAGGTAATGGTGTGATTACCATATTTGATGCTCTATCAAAAATGACTATAAATCCAGCAAGGATTCTTGGATTAGAAACATCCGGCATTATACCAGATGCTATGGCAGATATAACCATTATTGACCCGGAAGTAGAATGGGTGGTTGATGTCAATACCTTTGCCTCAAAGGCAAGGAATTGCCCGTTTCATGGATTGAAGCTGAAGGGCAGGGCAATAATGACTATTGTAAATGGCAGGATTGTGTGGGAGATGTAATCTCGATAGACAAACCCACAACCCCATCGGATAGGTGAAAAGGTTAAAGTCAATTCAGACAAGATAACAGGATAAAACAGGATAAGTTAGATAGGGAAACTGCCAAAGGTGCTACCTCTTTCATAGAATAATTCTTTAGGAGTTCATAATAATAAGGCTAACGCCTGAAATCTGCAATAAAGATTGAATCCTAACTATGGATTCTTAAATATTAAATTATCCGTAACTATTCAGGTAGTAGAATTCAGGAGTCAGAATTCAGAAGAGAGACGGCGACCACAAGGGTCGCAGCTACAAGTTTTGCCCGCAAATAGCTGTAGCTGCAGGGCTTGTACCTGCCTTAATCATTCTTACACCTGAATAGTTACAATTATCCCGTCTATCCTGTTAATCCTGTCAAAAAAGGAGGAAATTTAATGAAGATATTAATCGCTACAGCAGAGGCAGTTCCTTTTGCTAAAACAGGTGGTTTGGCAGATGTAACCGGTGCTCTGCCGCTTGTACTGGCAGAAAAGGGTCATGATGTCAGATTGGTTCTGCCACAATATACTATGACAAAAAAATGGCTTGCCAATAATCCACAATTTAGTGTTCAAAAGGTAAGTGGAATAGATGTTCCTATCAAGGGAATATCAATCAAGGGTATTATAGAAGAGCTCAGGTATAAAAATATCACGGTGTACCTTATTAAAAATGATGATTATTTTCTTCGTGATGAACTGTACAGTACCCAGTCGGGAGATTATGAGGATAATGCAGAACGGTTTATCTTTTTTAGTCGTGCTGTATTGGAAATGCTGAAATCAAAGAATTGGTCGCCTGATGTTATCCACATCAATGATTGGCAGGCAGCTACTATTCCGCTCTTTCTGAAAACCGTCTACAAGGATAATCCATTCTATTCGTCAATAGCAACTGTCCTTACCATTCATAACCTCGGATACCAGGGGGTTTTCCCTCCATCTGAGCTTGAGCTGTTTTCAGGAATTAATCCTACAGAGATATTTACCATGGACAGGCTTGAATTCTATGGAAAAATTAACCTTCTGAAAGCTGGGATTGTTTATGCTGATATTGTCAATACCGTCAGCCCAAAATATGCTCAGGAGATCCAGACACCTGAATGTGGATATGGGCTGGATGGCGTACTCAAACAAAGGTCTCATGAGTTATACGGGATTATAAATGGGATTGATTATGATATTTGGAATCCAGCAACAGACAATGAGATAGCACATCACTATAATCTCCAGTGCCTTGAAAATAAAAAACTAAACAAGATAGACCTGATGAATAGCTTTCATTCTGGGACAAAGACAAGGGCAAAAACGCCAGATGATGATACACCATTAATAGGTCTGGTCGGAAGATTGGCATCTCAAAAAGGACTTGATATCCTTGCTGAGATTTTTGAGCCATTGCTTTCCATGAATATCAGGCTCATTATACTTGGATCTGGTGAGGAAAAATATCATAGCCTGCTGCAAAAAATAAATAGGAAATATCAAGGGAAGATAAGTGTCAACTTTGGTTACAATGAAAAGCTGGCACATATGATTTATGCCTCATCTGATATGTTTCTAATGCCCTCACACTATGAACCATGCGGGCTTGGACAATTGATTAGCCTGAGATACGGCACTGTTCCCATTGTTCGGGAAACAGGAGGGCTATTTGATACCATTTCCGAGTTTGATCCATTGTCAGGTACTGGTAATGGATTTACATTCACCGAGTATTCAGGCAAGGCATTGCTCCAGACAATCAAAAGGGCATGTTACATCTATCAGCACAAAACAGATTGGGATAGATGTGTTGCAAATGGTATGAATCAGGATTATTCATGGTCAGCCTCTGCTCTGGAGTATGTAAAACTCTATCGAAGGGCTGTTAAGTAAAGGCAAGGACAATCCCTGCAGCTACAATGAGGAGATTTATGGAACATATAAATGCTACCCAATCAAAACCCAATGTGTTTACTATAGTTGACATGGAACCCAATCAATCAGGTGTGATTATTGAGATACACGGTGGGCAGAAAATAGCCTCAAGGCTTTCCACGCTCGGGCTTGTGGTTGGTGCAAATATCAAAAAAGTAAGCCGGCATATTCTACAGGGACCAATAGTGATAGAGATAGGGAGAACACAGATAGCCATTGGCTTTGGCATGGCACAAAAGGTACTGGTCTTCTGCAGCCAAGGGGGGCAACAGAGTGAATCTTCTTCTCATGGGTAACCCAAATGTTGGCAAAAGCGTGGTATTCTCTCGACTTACAGGTGTTCATGTTATTTCGTCCAATTATCCAGGCACCACCGTAGAGTTTACTAAAGGCTATATGCACCTTGACGGAAAAACAATTGAGGTCATTGATGTCCCTGGTGTATATACTTTGGAGCCTGTATCTAAGGCTGAAGAGGTAGCCTGTGAAATGCTCAGTGCTGATAACATTGTAATTAATGTGGTTAATGCCACAAACCTAATAAGAAGCCTGAATCTTACCCTTCAATTGATAAAGAAAAAAATCCCCATGATAATTGCCCTTAACCTCTGGGATGAGGCAGGGCATACTGGGATACAGATTGATGTGAAAAAGCTACAGCAAATACTTGGTGTGCCGTGTATCCCTGTTTGTGCCTTAACCGGTGAGGGTTTCAAGGAGCTTGTCTTATCGATAAAAGAGGCAAAACCAGGGGCGTATGAATATGAAGAGCATGAAAGATTGCATGAGGCAGGCAACATTACTGAAAGCGTTGAAAAGATAACCCATCGCCACCATAAACTCAGTGAACAACTTAGGGATGCAACCATCTCTCCTGTAAGGGGGAGCTTGATTGCCCTGATTGTTCTTTTTTATACATTCCAGATAATAAGGTTTATTGGCGAGGGGCTGATAAACCATGTGTTTACGCCATTGTTTGAAAATCTCTGGACGCCATTGATGTTAAGTGTATCCAGCCTGCTTGGTGGGAACGGATTCATTCATGATATTCTCATTGGCAGACTGATTGATGGTAAAATAGACTATGAGCAATCGTTTGGCTTGCTGACAACCGGTATGTTTATTGAATTTGGGGTTGTCCTCCCTTATATAGTTGCTTTTTACATCATTCTTTCCTTTTTGGAGGACTCAGGTTATCTGCCGAGGCTTGCTGTTCTATCGGATAATATTATGCACAGACTGGGGATGCACGGTATGTCTATTATCCCTATGATGCTCGGTCTTGGCTGCAATGTACCGGCTGCTCTGTCAACAAGGATTATGGATACAAAACGGGAAAGGTTTATTGCAGCTACGCTGATGGCAATTGCTGTCCCTTGCATGGCTCAGATTGCCATGGTTGTTGGGTTGCTGGGCAAGCATGGGGAAGCAGGATTGTGGATAGTATTTGGCACCTTGTTTGCAGTCTGGATTATTCTTGGTGTTATCCTGAACAGGGTGATGGGTGGTGAATCAACAGAGATGTTTCTGGAGATACCGCCATATCGGCTTCCATACCTCCCCGGTCTTATTAAAAAGATCTGGATGAGGATTATCTGGTTTATAAGGGAGGGTGTTCCGTGGATAATGATGGGGATATTTATAGCCAATATCCTGCATACCTTTGGGATAATTGAGATAATAGCCAAGGTTTCGCAACCGATAATCTGTAATGTTCTGGGCTTACCCATTGAGGCTGCCGGAGCATTATTAATTGGTTTTTTGCGTAAGGATGTAGCTGTAGGTATGCTTGCACCATTAGGATTAACACTGCCACAGCTTATTGTTGCCAGCGTTGTTCTGACCATGTATTTCCCATGTGTGGCTACCTTTAGCATCCTGCTGAAAGAGTTGGGGATACGAGACATGCTTAAGGCAACAGGGATTATGATAATCTCCTCCTTGCTGGTAGGTGGAATGCTTAATTTGATTTTATGTCAGCTTGAGTGGATGACAGGATAGATAGCAGTTGTCTACTTCATAGCCACACCTTCTCTGTGCACTAAAATTACAATATGTAATTTTTACTTGACATTCCTCTTTTTTTATGGTAAAATACTTAATAACTGGGAGAAAAGGAGGTGATTTTTGCAGTTACGAATAATT
>JBDRAP010000125.1:0-3274 GCA_043823615.1 bacterium | reverse complement strand
TGTAACTCCTTAAGATACAACCCCTTGTCAAACTCTTCTCATTTGCAGTTACCTTGGTTACTACTCGCAATTATTTTCCCTAAGTGTTTACACCCTTTGTGGTTCCTTCTCCTTCTGTTGCACTTGCTACTGGCTAACAAGGGTGTAAAAATGATTAAATCAGAGACAAGCCCTGCCTTAATCATGTTTTATGCCTGAATAGTTACGAAGAAAGAACCACAAAGGGTGTAATCTATAGGGAAAATAATTGACGATTAATTTAGGTGCTTGCAACTGGAAGAACCTGACGAGGGCTATAGTCTTAAGAAGTTACACCCTTTTGCGATTCTTTCTCTGTAAACAAGTGGTGATCCCTGCTTGCATTTGAGATAAGAAAGAGCCATAGTTACTCTTCCTTTGTATCTTTGTGATCAATTCTATTCGATCACGATTATTTCCTTGCCACTTGTCCATATCCTGCCATTTTTATCAGTGATATTTAAGATACAGAAATAACTGCCTGCTGAAGATATATTGCCGGATTTATTTCTGCCATCCCAGATCAGGGTTTCAAGCGACATTCCGCTGCCGGCAAACACATTTATCACCTGATCATTCCTGTCAATAATCCTTAATTCCCATCCGGTTATTTGTATCTGAATAATTGCCCGCAGGATAAGGGAAACGCTGTCCATCGTACCATCCCCATCAGGGGTAAATACCCTTGTATCAGGGAAGACAAAGACGCAGCACGGCTGCAAAGGGTCTGGTTCAAATGGTGTTGTCTTTCTGGCTATTTCTTTCACTGGTGTTGGTAGTATGACTGGCTTTGTCATGACAGTCGTTGCCTCAGGCTTGTCAGAAACAACCATAGTAGTCCCAATCATTTTCTCCTTTTCCTCAGGGGGCGTTACAGCTACAACAGATTTCTCCCTTGTTCCCCTCTCCGCGTCTCCGCGTGAGGCAATCCTCTCCCCCTCCGCGTTCTCCGCGTCTCCGCGTGAGGCAATCCTCTCCCCCTCCGCGTTCTCCGCGTCTCCGCGTGAGACAATCCTCTCCCCCTCCGCGTTCTCCGCGTCTCCGCGTGAGACAATCCTCTCCTTTTCTGCGTTCTCCGCGTCTCCGCGTGAGGGATTAATCCTCTCTGTTACTCCAAACCATCGGGTTATTGCCATCCTATGGGTTAATCCCAGGTCATCAAACCCGGTAAAGGCATAATCAAGGCGATAATCACGAAATGTAACCCCCAGTCCTGAACTCAATCCCTGTTTACCGTTACCCATCTTTGCCCCAACCCTTGCCATCACCCAGTTGGCATAATTATACTCTGCCCCAAGGCTCAAGGATGGGTCATTGTCTATAGGCTTGTCAATATCACCGGCAACAGTTAGGGAGTCATTTTCAGTAACCAATTTATATCCGATTCCAAGCCTAAGATTTAATGGCGAGGGGGAGGGTTTAGAGATAAATTTTATCTTAGTGCCAAGGTTTTGGATGGTGGCACCAAGGGAAAGATTATTATTAGTATATTTTGAGCCAATGTCCAGACCAACAGAGGCAGCGGTTTTATCCTTTAGTTGCCGTTGAATAACCTTTGGGGTCAATCCCCATGCAAGACTACCCCTTTTGGATGCATAACTGAGAGAAAAACAAGCATCATGGTTATTGAATTTGCCTGTTTCCTGTGCCTGACGATTGCGAGCCATGTCCTCGGCATGCAGGAAGATAAGTCCTGCACCAAGACTGCTATCCTCATCAATTGGCTTGGCAAAGGATAGATATTCGCCGGCAATATTAGCCAGCCATTTGGTATGCATGAATAATAATTCCTGCTTCTCTACCCCACATAACCCGGCAGGGTTCCAGTAGTTGCTGCTGGCATCATCAGCTATGGCACAGAATGCCCCACCCATTCCTGCTGCCCTGGCACCCATGCCAATCCTCAAAAAGGCATTGCCGGTAACACTTGGGCTATCTGCCTGAACGGTTGAGGCTAACATCAAGATTGCAAGCATGATTACATTTAGTTTATTCATCTTCCTTCACCTTCCTTGTAGGGGATAGAACGCGGATTACGCAGATTACGCAGATTAGACGGATTTACACGAATCTTCTCTCTATCTGTGGAAATCTGTGTCATCTGCGTGCGATTATCTTCTAATTTGTGTCTTTGTGCCCTGACAACTGACAGTTTATCGTATCACCGTCATTTTCCCTACCTTTCTTTGTGCCTTCATCTTTATCATATAGATATACATACCGCTTGAGACCTTATCCCCATCTTTATTCCGACCATCCCACATACATGTTCCGTTTTGAGATGTTAATGTTTGGACAAGCTCACCGTCTAAGGTATATAGTTCAATAATCACACCTTCATTCATGGGTAATGGACCAAAGGTCATGTAGTTATCTGTGGTCATGTCAAATGGGTTAGGATAATTTACCACCTCAGAGATGCCAGCTGTCTTTGGGGTATAGGCTAACACAGCATAATACGAAAAATGATCTACTAAAGCTACAACCCTGTTTGCCTCTGGTTCAACCCATGAATCTGGAATTATTTCAAACAAATGAGTTTGCTCATTTAATCTAAATATACGCAAGGTAGCCTCAGGAATGGTTGTACCATCAACAAAACCGTCCTGATTATTATCCGGGTACGAAATGCTTATGGTCACCTTTTCCTTGAATTGTCTGACAGGCTGGCTATTAGTACCCACGGCAACAAATTCATAGGTTACTGTCCCTGGTATTGGTTCCATGGAAGGGTCAGCTATGGCTGCAATCATACCGTTAGACACAACTGATGTTGTTGCCACCGGGGTTATACTTACAAAAACATCTTCAGGCAGCACAGATGGTGGAATTATTACTGCTGCCGTATTATCCTGAGATTTCGCCTCTCCACCGTGATTCTCCTCAATTAATTGACCGGGTGGCGATATAATATTAATAGCAACCACATCCTGACGCATATCCGCATCCTGTCCCTGTGGCCAGCCATCTTTGTTAGCATGAGTATAATAATAAGAGTCCATTGCAGTTACCTTGACCGTACAACTGCCTGAAACAGCACCTGTCGGCGGTATAACCTTGAGATAAAAGGATTGCGTTTGGTTTGGGTTAATGTGGAGTGATGAGATTGTGGCAGTATCATTCTGGTTTCCAACCAACAAGGCTGTCCATGTATTATTATTCACTAATGAAGCTGAAAGGTAAATATCATCTGTTCCATTGCCTGTATTTGTTATCCTGTAATGACAGTATACAGCAGGGCTGCCGATGGATATAT
>JBDRAP010000124.1:0-3452 GCA_043823615.1 bacterium | reverse complement strand
GTGATGATAGCTACTGAACAGGTATTTAATCAAGCCTTGAATTTGCTACCAATGGAGCGGGCAGAGCTTGTAGAACAACTTTTGTCCAGCTTTGAGTTCTCTTCGCGAAACACAATTGATTCCTTATGGGCAAGAGAGGCCGAAGATCGTATTGATGCATACGATCGAGGAGATATTAAAGCTATTCCTGCAAAAGAAGTGTTTGCAAAGATTGACAGACAACAATGGTTATGAATGTAGAGTTTCTTGATCCTGCTGAAGATGAATTTGTTGATGCTATAGCTTATTACAATTTGCAAAGTGAGGGACTGGGCTTTGAATTTGCGGTAGAGGTGAAGAGAACAATTGGTCGGATTATTCATTATCCAGATGCATGGACACAACTTTCAAATCGTACCCGTCGCTGTCGGACCAACAGATTTCCTTACGGTATCATTTATCAGGTCAGGACAGACATACTCCTTATTGTGTCTGTGATGCATCTTCACAGGGATCCCAAGACATGGAGATCTCGCCTTAAACTTGAAGAATTTTAGGTGAAGTAACGAATAGACGAGCCGGAAGAAAAGAAAAAGGCGGTGGGGGGATAGGGATAGGATGTTTTTTGCCTGTAATCAAGCCTTGGCAACAGTTATTGGTCCGCTTATAGAGGTTCCTGTTCTTATACTTCTTGTTAATGTGGCTTTAAGACTTAAAAAAAGGTAATAGTTCACCGCAGAGGCGCAAAGACGCAGAGAATAAATCAGGTTACAGAGCACAGATGACAGACTACAGATTTTTCCTCTTTGGCTTTCTGTATTCTAATTTCTGTTATTTGATTAATTTCCATACTCAGCGTCTCTGCGCCTCTGCGGTTAGCTGAACTGTTACAAAAAAGGTGGCAAAGAAATGACTGAAACAATATTTACCCCAATTCCAGATAGCTTTGGAGATCATCCCTTAGATGTATTTCCTGGGCAGTTGATTTGTGCCAAGGCAAAACCCAGGCAAGGGAAGGCTGGGAGAACCATTACAGGTGAGGATATTCCTTCCAGAGAGGGAGAAGATGTTAATGTTATTCCGGGTAGAAATGTATGTGTTTCTGAGGATGGCAGTAGATTTTTTGCCTTAGATTTTGGACGAATTGTCTGGGAAAAGGCAAAGATAAATGTTGAGAAAATTCTTATAGTTCAGGAAAATGTCAGTGATTCAATAGAGTTTTCAGGCAGTATTGAAATACATGGTTCAGTGAGCGATAATGCGAGCATTACGGCTGCAGGAAATATCTCTGTAAAGGGTGGAATCGGTGCGGCAGAGATTAATGTTGGCGGAAATATTACTGTTGGTCAGGATATTGCCAAGTCAAAGATTGTTTGTGAAGGAAACATTTCAGTAAATGCCATAAAAGAGGCAGAAATTACTGTTGCAGGCACAATAACCATTGGTGATGCAATAATAAAATCTATAATTACAGCAGGCAGCATTATTGCTCATACCGGCAGAAAGGGAGTTATTTTAGGTGGGGAGGCAACCGTAAAAAAATTACTTACTGCCAAAAAGATTGGAGAAGAGGATGCTATCGCAGCTACTAATATTACTATTTCCCCTGGTGGAAAGGCTTATGTCGAGCTTGTGTACCCCAAGTCAAATATTCTTCTTGGTAAAAGATGCGTCTCTTTTAAGAAGGCAGTCAAAAAAGCATTTTATCAGGTAGAGCCGTCAGGTAATGTGACAACGAAAACCTATGAGGAGATTGTTGTAGAAGAGGAAATATCTTCATATGGAGCTGTAAATGCCCCGATACTTCCCTGTGATATGCCCATTTCTGTATCAATTGAGGGCGTAGCCTTATTGGAAGAGGCAAAAAAGATGGGTGCAGAGATGCTTCAATTGTCAATAGATGATATTGATGCCCATTTAGACAGACCCGGAAGAATAATGGTGTTTAAGAAGGGAATTATTGGACCATGGTTTCCGGATAAATGGGATGAATTATATGGACCAATCGTGGATGGTTCGTTTGATTTTGAGAACAGGGGTGATGGGCTTTATGTTATTGTCATCTTTTCGCAGGGGGCAGGGAAAAAGGTTGTTAGCCGTGATGTTATTGAAGAGGCAATAGCTCAAAAATTTAATGATATTGATACCTTGAAAATAGAGGAAATATTTAAGAGAAGGATAAAAAAACCGGTAAGGATTGGTCCGAGACAATACCTTCGCGGCAAGATTGAAATAGACATCTCCCCGGATCAATTGACAGCTACAGTCAATATTATTCCTCCCAAAATGGGTGGGATGCTAATGAGTGTTGAGGATATTATCAGGGCATTAAATGAAAAAAATGTTAATTTTGGAATAGACAAGGAGAGGCTTGTTGACATACTTCGTATGGCAGAGTTTAATGTGCCAATAGTTGTTGCTCACGGCAATCCACCATTAACAGGGGAAAATGCCTACCTTGCCTATCAGTATGGAGAAAAAAGTGACGGGAATGTGCTTATTGGTGAGGATGCTATTTCAGGTCAATTGCTGGGGGTGAAAATACCACCAACCATTGGTGCGGCAGGGACATCTGTAACAGGAGAAAATATCCATGGTCTTCATGGAAGGGACATTCAGCTTGTTGCAGGGAAAAATGTCTTTATAGATTGGGACAATCCAGATGGTTGTCAGTATTGTTTTTCTGCTGCATTTGGAAAGGTAGTGTGGCAAGGATTTCAGGCAACCGTAGAACAAATGGTCAAGGTTGAGGATGCTGATTCCAATATTGAGACCGCAGGAAAGGTTGTTGTTTATGGAAATGTAAAGGAAGGGGTGAAGATTACTGCTGGTGGGGATGTTATTATCCATGGAGGCGTGGAAAATGGTGCTGAAATTACAGCCAAGGGAACACTTTCTGTTGAGCAGGAGATAAATAAGGCAAAGATTAAAATTATGCTGGATATATCTGCAACTGTAATTAAGGAATCACAGATTGAGTGTGGGGGCACGCTCAATGTCAGCGATGGATTGCTGGATTCTCATGTAATTGCCGAGAATGTTATCCTTGTTGCAGATGGAAAAGGATTAATTGCTGGTGGTGAAGTAGCTGCACAAAATATAATCCATGCTAAGGTGATTGGCAAGGAAGATAGTGTTGCACCAACTACCATTAAGGTTGGAGAAAATGGTATGCTTTCTGTTCTTGGGGTGCTTCACCCTAAGGTAAATCTTGTGTTTGGGAAAAGAAGCATGACTACCAAAAAACCTGCAAAAAAAGTAACATTTAAGATAGAAAAATCTGTTATGACTACTCAAGGTTATGAACCACCCAATGTCTCACTCCTAAAGCCTTTGATCATACCTGTTTCTGCCTCGCAATGCACTGTTCCAAGGTCTGTTATTGTACCAGGATATTCTGTTGATGAGGCAAAACAAAAGGCTTCAGAATTATTAGGCAGGGCTCCGGAAGAATTGGATGGGGACATTCTGCC
>JBDRAP010000123.1:0-5704 GCA_043823615.1 bacterium | reverse complement strand
AGGCACCCACTCTCTGTCATTTCGACCCTCAGGGAGAAATCTATCTGTTGTCTTCACACCATAACTTTTATTATCTTCACTCAGCTTGAGATCTCTCGTCGAGTACTCCTCGAGATGACAAGGTCGAGTACTCTTCGAGGTTGTGCCTGAGAAAAAACTTGAACATCGAGTATTACATTGCACAAAAAAATAGTTGCAAAAATTCCAACTATAGTGTATAATTGTACGCATTCGTGTCAGCAATCAGCTAAGAGAAATGGCTGAACACATCTACATACCAAATCGGAGGATTTATCATGCTTAATGTTATTCGTAAAAATACTACTGTTATTATCTGGACAATTGCTATTACCTTTGTTATTACCATATTTATCTCTTGGGGGATGAATTTTACAGGAAAAGCAATGATGCCTCATCTGGCTATTGTAGATGGAAAAAAGATTACCTCTGATGAATTTCAGCAAGCCTACGAAGCAAAATATAAAAACCTTAAGGATTCCTATGGGAAAGACTTTGACCCTGAAAGTATTCCTAACCTAAGAAAACAGGTGCTTGATTCGCTTGTTAAGGAAAAGATACTCTTAGCAGAAACAAAACGATATGGTATTACTGTTACTGAGGATGAGATAGTAAATGGTGTAAGATCTTCATTTCCAGATATTAACACCTATAACCAATATATTAAGTATGCCCCCCCGATTTGGTGGAAGACAAAAGAGCAGGATGTAAGTAAAGAGATTATGATGGCAAAGATGATTGGAGCCATGGTAAATCATGTTACCCTTACCGATGGAGAGATAGATTCATACTATAAAAGGGAGTATGAACAGGCACATTTGATGCATATCCTTATCTCTCCTAAGAAATTTATTCCACAGGAGGATATTATCGATTATTATGAAAAGAATAAAGAGGATTTTATGAAAAAGGGGAAGCTGAAAGCAAGGCATATCCTTATTGCAGTTAAAGAAAATCCTTCACCACAAGAAGATGGGGCAGCAAAAGCAAAGATTACAGACCTTTACAATCAAGTAAAAGGTGGGACAGACTTTGCTGAGATTGCCAAAAAGAATTCTAATTGCTCCTCATCTCAAAACGGTGGCTTGCTTGATTATTTTGGGGAAGGGGTAATGGATCCAGAGTTTGAAAAAGCAGCCTATAGTCTGAAGGTTGGAGAGTTAAGCCCACCTGTAAGGAGTAAATTTGGTTATCATATCATTAAATTGGAGGATAAATTACCAGATACCCCAAAAGTATTAGAAGAGGTTGAAAAGGAGATACAGGAAATAGTATTGACTAATGAAATAACCAAAAAGGCAAATAAAGAGGCTAAAAGAATTAGAAAGTTGTTGAAACAGGGACAGATTTCTTTTGAGGAGGCTGCAGGAATGTACTCACATGGTACAATCAGCAGTAAAACGGCAGGAGATATAGGCATTATTCCCAAGCGGTTTATCTCTAAAGACATTGGTACAGATACAGTAACAGCATGGAAAGAAGAGCTTGGGGTGTATAATGATGAGATAGATGGTCAAATTGCTAAGGCTGCCTTTACCTTAAAGGCAGGAGAGATAACAGATGTTATTGAAAATCAGCTTGGATACCACATCATAAAGATGGTCGGAAAAATTCCGGCAGATGTAACTAAATTTGATACTATAAAAAAAGATGTTATCTCTAAATCTCTTATGGAGAAAAAGAGTAAGACATATCAGGATTGGTACGATGGATTAAAGAAAAAGGCTAAGGCTGTTATTACTGAAAATGCATTGTAAACATCCATCATCATACATCAAATTCTTAGGTACAGCCGGGACAAGGTTTGTTGTTTCAAAACAAATTCGTGCCTCTGGAGGAATATGGCTCTTTCTTAATGGCATCCATCTGCATCTTGATCCTGGCCCTGGAGCTGTGGTAAAATCCATTCAGTCCCATCTAAATCCAGAGAATCTTTCTGCTATAATCCTGTCCCATCGACACCTTGACCATGTAAATGATGTCAATATCATGATTGAAGCCATGACCAATGGCGGTACAAACCGTAAAGGAACATTGTTTTGTCCACAAGATGCCATAGATAATGACCCTGTTGTATTTGAATATATCAGGAATTATGTAAAAACCATAGAAATATTGCGAGAAGGGGCAAGGTACAGGATTGGTAAAGAGATAACACCCTTGGCAAAGGGATCTAATATTTCCTCACTCTCCGCATCCTCCGCGTCTCCGCGTGAGCCAAACATAGCAGGACCCTTGACACTGGAGTTTGATGTACCGGTAAGAAATGTCCATGGAAGCGTTCAAGCCTATGGCATAAGGTTCTTTTCTTCAGAAGGCACAATAGGTTATATTGGAGATACCAGATTTTTCGAGGGCTTGATTGATGCTTATCAGGGGGTAGAATTACTTATTGTCAACGCTGTGGTGGAACATCCCTTGCCTGGTGTAGACCATATATGCGTAAAAGATGCTATCACCCTAATCAAGGGTATATCGCCAAAGCTGGCTATACTTACCCATTTTGGGCTAAGCATGATTGATGCTCAGCCAGATATTATAGCTGAAAAAATAACTCGGGACATACAGATAAATACCATTGCTGCTAAAGATGGAATGGAGATACAAATAGAAAATCGAGAAAACTGTAGCTTGCAAAATCATTGAGGTTAATCCATGGGAAGAAAGAAGAAAAAAAAAGGTGGCGGTGGTGGCGGTGGTGGACATGATACTGCCGGTGGATTGCGATGGCTGCTTACATACGCGGACATGATTACCCTGCTTCTTGGGGTATTTATTATCCTGGCTAATATCCCTACCAAGAGCGAGGAAGCAGTTGATGAAGTAGGAGAAAGTTTTGAACACTTCTTTACATTCTTAAAAGGTGGAAGGGTTGGTGATCCTATTTGTCCTGGAAAGGGTGGGGAAAAAGCTCTACCAAAGAGAGGCGGTCCAATATCTGAAGCAAACCCACCTACACCCCTGTCTGTAGTAAAAAAGAAATTCATTCAAAGCTTTCCAACACAAGCAGGAACAAGACGCATGACTGTTATTGAGACAAAACAGGGGCTGACTGTTAGATTTAATGATATGCTATTTTTTGAGCCAAGTAATGCAGATATTAAGCATGAATCCTATCCATTACTTGATCGATTAGCCTTACTTGTTGAGGAAGTTCCAAATGACATAAAGATTGAGGGGCATACTGACCAAACCCCTATCTCTAATGCCCAATTTCCTTCTAATTGGGAGCTTTCTGTTTCCAGAGCTGTTTCTGTGGTTCATTACATTATTCATCATGCCAAACATAAGGCACATTTTCCAGAATATAAGATAAAACGGCTGCAACGCAGGCTGGCAGCAAGTGGATATGGAGAATTTCACCCAATAGATAAGAAAAATCCTAAGGCTGAGATTAATAGAAGGATTGATATTGTCATCCTACAGCCAAAGATTGAAGAAAAGGATATGTTAGAAAAACCTGAACCAACCATATCAGAAGAGATAGAACAAAAATTTGGGATAATCACGGAGGAATAATAAATGGCAAAGAAGAAGAAGAAAGGTGGCGCTGGCGGCGGCGGCGGCGGACATGATACTGCAGGTGGATTGCGATGGCTGCTTACATACGCAGACATGATTACCTTGCTTCTTGGGGTGTTTATTATCCTAGCAACTATTCCAACACAAAGCGTAGAAAAATTGACCAAGATAGGGGAAAGCCTGGCAAAATATTTTAATATATTAGAGGGTCCTGGTGGGCGAAAAATTCTTAATGAAAAAGGTGGACAGGGACTGTTTAAGGAGAGAACTGTTCCACATGGTCGAAGTCATGACCCAAATAAGGCTTCGGATATTAAAATGCCTCTTATACAGGCATTCAATACTGAGATTAAAAGCAAAAGAATATCTATTGAAGAAACAAAGAAGGGATTAGTAATTCGCTTCCGTGATACCTTCTTGTTTGATCCAGAGGATGTAACAATTAAAACCGATGCTTATTATGCCTTGAACAAGATTGCTCTCTTCATTGAAAACAAACCAAATTATGTCTCTATTGAAGGACATACAAGCTCTGCTTCAGAAAAAGGGATATTCAGATCAAGCTGGGAATTATCCGCAAGAAGGGCTGCTGTTGTTCTCCACTATCTGAGTGATCATGCCAGGGAAAAGGGATTCTCAGAGGCAGCCATGAAAAGCCTGCAGGAAAGATTGTCTGCTACAGGTTACGGAGAGTTTCATCCCCTTAATCCAGACCCTGCCTCTCCAGTAAATCGAAGGGTAGAAATAATCATCTTTCACCAAAAGGTAAAGGGAAAGGATTTGCTGCTGTAGTCTGGTAGTCTGGTAGTCTGGATTCTCTGACTATCCGACTTCCTGACTATCCGACTAAATGACTACAGGACTAAACATCATGGATTTTCTAAGCAAGGAATTGGAACAATTAAAAAAAGATAACCTGTATCGTTTGCCCCAAATACTTGAGTCAAAGCAGAAAGCATCTGTGATTATAAATGGGCAAAAATGTATCCTGTTTTGTTCCAATGACTATCTTGGGCTGTCTAACCATCCCAAACTCATTGAAGCATCCATTGCTGCTACACAGGAATATGGTACTGGCAGCGGAGCTTCACGGCTTATCTGTGGCAATTTAAGGATTCATGCTCAGCTTGAGCAAAGAATCGCTTTATTTAAGCAGACAGAGGATGCAATAATCTTTTCCTCAGGATATATGGCAAATCTTGGTGTGATTTCCAGTCTGATGAGTAAAAGCGATCTGATTATCATAGATAAACTTAATCATGCCAGCCTAATTGATGGGGCAAGGCTTTCCGGAGCACATTTGCGGATATATCCTCATCAAAACATGGCAGCATTAGAAAAGATTCTTTCTACATCTTCGACCTATAGAAGAAGGATGATAATTACCGAGGGGATATTCAGCATGGATGGGGATATTTCCTCATTACCTGAGATTGTTTCTTTGGCAAAACATTATCAGGCTATGATCATGGTAGATGATGCTCATGCTACCGGGGTTTTGGGTAAAAATGGTCAGGGTAGTGCAGAACATTTTGGACTGAAAGACAAGATAGATATTCAGATGGGAACATTCAGCAAGGCAATTGGTGGATTTGGTGGATTTGTTGCCGGCAAAAAGGTATTGATTGAGTACCTGAAAAACAATGCCAGAAGTTTTATCTATTCAACATCTTTGCCACCATCAGATATTGCAGCCTCTCTGTCGGGGTTAGAGATTGTACAAACAGAACCGAAATGGCGAGAGATGTTGTGGAATAACACCAACTATCTTCGTCAAAAGATTCACAAAACAGGGCTTAATACGCTAAATAGTACTACCCAGATAATACCCGTCCTGACAGGCAGCAATGAAGATACCCTCAAGACATCTGATTATCTGTATACTTATGGAATATTTGCTCCAGGCATAAGACCACCCTCTGTCCCTAAAGAAAAGGGCAGGATTCGATTATCTGTGATGGCTACTCATACAAGAGAAGAATTGGATTGCGTTGCCTCAGTGCTGGCAGATAAGCAATAAAATTTGGTAACTATTCAGGTAATCGGATTTATCGGATAAAACGGATAAAAAATATCTGCTCAATCCGCTAATCCGATTACCAAAAGGAAATTTTATAAATGTTTAGTAAGTAATGGGTCAGTGAACTGGGGAAAATTGGACACA
>JBDRAP010000122.1:0-5319 GCA_043823615.1 bacterium | reverse complement strand
ACCACCTGAGATGGCTGCTGAACAGTTGAGGGCATGTATTATTTAATTACATTGTAACTATTCAGGTGTAAAAAAGGAGAAAAGGGGAAAAAAGGGAAGTGGAGAAGATTAATAGGAATCAGAATATTCTTAAATTCTGCATCCTTCTGTCTTCTCCCCTGTTCTCCCCTTTCTCCATTTCTCCTTATCTTACACATTTAAGATAGCTGAGTAGTTACATTACATTTTGCTAAATAGAGAGGAGTGGATTGAAAAAAACCCAATGTCAGAAAAACTGCCTTCCTGATAATCTTGAAACCATAGCAAAAGGAATTATTCATGAAATTCGTAACCCATTAAACGCTGTTTATGCCCATGTTCAACTTTTAGAAGAAGAAATAGGGGAAGAGAAAGAAAATTTATACAGTAGCTTGATGCAAATAAAAGTGGGGATTTCTCAGATTGATGGGATATTGCGAGAGTTTGGACGGTTTGTTCGACAAACCAAACCCATATTAAGAAAAGAGAACCTGAATTCATTATTAAATGATGTTTTAAGATTTGTTGATGCTGAATGCCGCAGTTATGAGATTAAGGTTGTTAAACAATTTCAGGATGATTTACCGGAAATATTGGTGGATGCTAACCAGATAAAACAGGTTATGCTGAATCTTATCCTGAACGCAAACCAGGCAATGTTAAATGGGGGAACACTAACAATAACTACTTTTTTAATGCAGGGAAAAGGGAAAGAAAAAAAGGATTGTGTCTGTATTGAGGTACAGGATACAGGTATAGGCATTTCAAAAGAACAAACAACAAGGATATTTGATTTATTTTATTCTACTAAACCATCTGGTACAGGTCTTGGGTTGCCTATTGTTCAAAAAACAGTTCATGATCATGGTGGGAAGATAGAGATTGCTTCTCAACCAAGCAAAGGGACAAGGGTGAGAGTTATTTTATCTGCAGCTGTAGGGGCAGTCCCCCGTGCCTGCCCTCTTGTCTCACCCACAAAATAAAATGTCATGAATCAGTAGTGATTTAAGTAATATTAGTAATTTGACGATAAAATAGCATAAGTGTGAACTTATATATCAAAATAAATGGTAACTATTCAGGTAATCGGATTTATCGGATAAAACGGATAAAAAATATCTGCTCAATCCGCTAATCCGATTACCAAAAGGAAATTTTATAAATGTTTAGTAAGTAATGGGTCAGTGAACTGGGGAAAATTGGACACACCCCCTCCCCCCTCTCAAGAGGATTACACACCCCCTCCCCCCTCTCAAGAGGGGATTTTCTGTATTCCCCTCTAATAAGAGGGGTTAGGGGTGTGTATAAGAAGGGTTAGGGGTGTGTAATGTTCTCCACTAAAACAGAAGATACCTTTTGCTAAGCAATTCCCCTCACTTCACTGACCCATTACTTTAGTAACTAACAAGGTTGGGAAAGGTTGCAATTTGGAAAAACGAATTACCTGTTGCCTATTACAATTCGAATATTATGAGATTGGAGTTCAAACCAAGTGATGTATCCTCCAATTTCTATATGAATTACATATTCAATATGAGGGATTTACTGACGCAATTAAAAGGAATAGCTACTGGAACCACCAGTGTTGCTGCGATTTACACACGTGACCTTTTGCAAATTACAATATCCCTGCCTACCAAAGCCGAACAAACCGCCATCGTCCAAATCCTTTCCGATATGGACGCTGAGATAGAGCAATTAGAGCAAAAGCTGGATAAATACAAAATGCTCAAGCAGGGCATGATGCAGGAATTGCTTACCGGCAAAACGAGGTTGATATGAGTAAAAGTACGCAAATTTATGAAAATAAAAACCCACAATTATTTAGCGATATCCGGAGGCTGATAACTGAGGCAAAGCAATCGGTTGCAATTGCTGTTAATGCAACTATGTCGTTTTTATATTGGCGCATCGGCAAACGCTTGAATGACGAAGTGTTACAGGGCAAACGAGCCGAATATGGTGAAGAACTGGTGCTTGGAATTTCAAAAAAGTTGACGCTTGAATACGGCACAGGATTTTCCGAAAAAAATCTTCGCCGTATGTGCCAATTTGCAGAGGTGTATCCAGATGAGCAGATTGTCGTATCAGCGATACGACAATTGAGTTGGACACATTTGATTGCCCTTATACCGCTGAGAGATCCCCTCAAACGCGATTTTTACACCCAGATGTGTATGCTGGAACACTGGAGCGTCAAACAGCTTCGAGATCGCATCAATTCCCTGCTTTTTGAGAGAACCGCCATTTCCCGAAAACCTGAAGAGACAATTGTACACGATTTGAAGGCGTTGAGGGAGCAGGGCGAGGTTTCCGCAGACCTTGTTTTTCGAGACCCTTATTTTCTCGACTTTCTGGGGCTTTCTGACAGTTATTCCGAAAAAGACCTTGAATCAGCCATTATCGTTGAACTGCAACGGGTTATCATTGAATTGGGGCAGGATTTTGCCTTTCTTGCCCGACAGAAAAGGATTACCATTGATAACCGCGATTATTATATCGATCTGCTCTTCTATCACCGCAGACTCAAATGCCTTGTGGTAATTGACCTGAAAATCGGCGAGTTTGAAGCCGCATTCAAAGGACAGATGGAGTTATACCTGCGCTATTTAGAAAAGTACGAGATGGTCGAAGGTGAGAACACGCCCATTGGCCTTATACTTTGTGCCGGTAAAAATGAGGAGCATATTGAACTGTTACAGCTTCACAAAAGCAATATACGAGTTGCCGACTATCTGACACAATTGCCGCCGCGGGAGATTCTTCAGGCTAAATTCCATAAAGCCATAGAAATCGCCCGAACTCGGCTCGTCACGGAGGCATCCGAATGAATGGGGAACAAGTCGTAAGAAAGAGGTTTGCCTCTGAAATTGAATTAAAGACAGGGGTGTATACTGCTTTAATCAAATATCTTGAAGAAAAGGAGCTTATCAGTACCGTTCCGTTTGATGCCTCAGCTTGTGCGGGAGCAAGCATGGATGACCTGGACCCGGAAAAGATTGCCGAGTTTGTGCGAACGGCAAAAGCAAAACGGGGATTTCCACTTTCCGATCAATCTAATCCGGATGTAACTATTCAGGTAATCGGATTTATCGGATAAAACGGATAAAAAATATCTGCTCAATCCGCTAATCCGATTACCAAAAGGAAATTTTATAAATGTTTAGGAAGTAATGGGTCAGTGAACTGGGGAAAATTGGACACACCCCCCTCAAGAGGATTACACACCCCCTCCCCCCTCTCAAGAGGGGATTTTCTGTATTCCCCTCTAATAAGAGGGGTTAGGGGTGTGTATAAGGGAGATGTTTTTCAATTGGTGGATCAGGTGTCGGATTTAATAGAAATGACCCTGCCCAATAAGCCAAACAGTCCTAATCAGAGGTATCGATTAACTAAAAAGGGGCTTGCATTGATTTTATTGTGTTTGACCGAGGAATTAAAAAACTTTGCAGGCATAATCAATATTTTGGGGTTAAGGCAACACAAGAGCACATAAGAAAAAAAGAGGGCGGGATCATCTGGCACACGCAAGGGAGCGGTAAGAGTTTGACGATGGTGTGGATTACCAAATGGATTAGGGAATATAATCCCAACGGCAGGGGCAATGCTATGTTGATTTCAGACAGTATTTACAATGCCTGCCGTTATTATGAGTTGTTTCAGAAAGCTGGCTTAAAGCAGTGTGCTATCATTACATCATTTGTCCCTACCCATGTCGATATTAAAGGCGAAGAAACAGGCGAAGGATATACTGAAAAATTACAGCGGTTTGAGATTTACCGAAAGATGCTGGCAGATTATTTTAACGAAGACCCTGAAACTGCTATCAATAAGGTAGAGCCGTTTGAAAAAGAAGTAAAAGAAAGGTTCATCGAAGAGCCGGCACAGATGAAATTATTGCACTTGCCGGAAAGGTTACAAAGCCAAACACTACAACGGAATATCCTGCATCACTCAACACATCAGCCAAACGCAATCTTTATGACAACCTTGGCAAAGATGAGGCATTGGCAAACGAATTAGACCATAAGATTATGACCACCAATAGGTCATGCAGATTGGAACTATTAAAGATACCTCTGCCCGCAATCTCTTTAGTTATCAGTGGGAATTGGTAGTCGCAATCTTTAGGTTGCGTTATTTTACTAATCAAAAGGGGATTACATTAATCATGTCCAACCACCAAGAACCAACATTCCCTCATATCCTTGCCATTTCAGCCTCTGCAGGTTCAGGCAAAACCCATACCCTTACAGAGCGATACATATCCTTTCTTTTTTCTCCAACCTTTAGGTCATTATCCAGTATCCTGGCTATTACATTTACCAATAAAGCAACAGGTGAAATGAAGGAGAGAATTATAACCGAGCTTAAGAAAAAAGCTCTCGCAGACTCACCAAAGAAAGAAATAGCCAATAATCGATTGGATGAGCTGTTTGACAGGTATTCGGATTTCAGGATACAGACCATTGATTCCTTCCTGACATCCATAGGTACTGCCTCTGCCCTGGAGTTGGGATTTCTGCCACACTTTGAGATAACGCTTAACCCTAAGCCAATATTTAACCTTGTTCTTGATGAATTACTGTCTAAGGTTTATCCTGATTCAGGGGATGAGATTACTCAATGCTTTCTTCGATTGCTTGAGGATGTTTTGGGGCTAAATTCAAAAACTGGATGGAACATAAAAAAGACAATCCTTGAGCAGATTAATACCTTAATAAATCAGGCAACACTGAGGGGATACAAGATACAAAAAATGTTTTCTTATCAGGAATTGAAAAAACATCAAGAGATAGTAAAAGAGGTTGTGGAGGAATTTATCAGGATGAATAAGGATATGCTGAATTTTAGTAAAAATTTTACTAAGGCGGCTGAATCCTTTCTTGAAGACAAAAAAGATCCATGGGAAAGCAAGATGTTTGGAAAAGATGATGTGTCAGGGATTTGCAACAAGGGGTCAAATATTACTCCTGAACATGAGATAGCATGGCAAGGAATTAGAAAGGGGGTATCGTCATTGTCAGAGATGACATCACATGTTCACCTATGTCCATTCATTGATGTTATGACATTCTTTGACAGGGCACTGAAATCATTTAAGGATCGTGGGCAGATAATCTTTATGACAGATTTGAACCTCAGGCTCAAGGATTTTCTTTATCAACAAGGGGAGGGAGCCCCTCTGGCGGAGGGAGCCCCTCTGGCGGAGGGAGCCCCTCTGGCAATTGTCCCCGATGTATATCTTTACCTTGGCGACAGGATATCGCATTTTTTTATAGATGAGTTTCAGGATACGAG
>JBDRAP010000121.1:0-13161 GCA_043823615.1 bacterium | reverse complement strand
AAGAAGTTCACTTAATGCTTGCCACCCCTTTTCATTTTTGACAGGATGACAGGATAATAAAATCGCAACTATTTACCAAGGTGAAGTACAATAAAGAATATAAACCACGAAGGCACAGAAGTTACGGAGAATTTTCATTGTAATAAATTTCTCTCCGCGTGAGAATCTCTTTCCCTCTCCGCGTCTTTGCGTGGTTAATCTTTGTTATGTCAAGTTATTTATCAGATTGCATATATACACAATAGCTAAACGATTACCAATTATCTAATGAGGGATAAAATGATAGAAAAAAAATTAAGAAGTTATAATTTTACAGTACTGATTGAGCAGGATGAAGATGGATATTATGTGGCTACAGTTCCTGCCTTAAAAAGTTGTTACACTCAAGCCAAAACCTTTGAAGAAATTTATCCAAGAATTAGGGAAGTGATTGAACTTTGCCTTGAAGAAGAACAACCTGTCCCGATGAAGTTTGTTGGTCTTCAGCAAGTTGAGGTTGGAGCGTACAAAGCTCTATGAATAGAATGCCAACAATTCCAGCTAAATTAATGATAAGATTTCTCTATAGTTTGGGATTTGAGCAAATAAGACAAAAGGGAAGCCATAAGTTTTTCAAGTGTGCTGATGGAAGAACAGCTACAGTTGCAGATCATAAAGGGGAAGATTTAGGAAGAGGAATAACTATTAAGATTTTGAAAGATATTGAGGTTTCAAAAGAAGACTTCCTCAATTGGTGTCGACAGGCTGTTACGGAATGGATGAAAGTGTCATTCCGAACGAATGTGAGGAATCTCAACTCATTGATTTTTCAAAAGGTTAAGATTTCTCGGATTCCCTCGAAATGACAAAAAGACACATTCCGTAACAGCCTGTCGAATTAACTGAAGGCTTTGCTTTGCGATCTTTTTCATCTTTTGCGAGAAATAGAAATGAAATCATACATTATTAAACGACTCCTACATCTTATCCCTCTTTTAATTGGGATTACACTTATTGGTTTTTTCATCATTCAGCTTGCACCCGGGGATTATTGCACCAAATTATTGATGAACCCTGAGATAAAGCCAGAGACCGTAGCTGCCCTGAAAAAGCAGTTTGGGCTTGATCAACCGCTTGCTATTCAGTACTTAAAATGGCTTTGGTGTGCCATGCGGTTTGATTTTGGGATTTCCTTTGTGTATCATATCCCGGTTTCCACCCTTATTCTTCAACGGATGGGGAACACCCTTCTCCTTTCTATATGTGCCATGATTTTAACATGGATAATTGCTATTCCTATGGGTATCTATTGTGCCTTAAAGCAATATAAACTTCCAGACAAGATATTTTCTGTTTTGGCATTTATCGGTATGTCTTTACCCACATTCTTTATCGCGTTTTTGTGTATTTTTGCAGCAGCCAAGACAGGAATTCTTCCTACAGGCGGGGTAACTGATTATCAGCACGATTCATACTCATGCGTAGGCAAGGCATGGGATTATTTGAAACATCTGATTATTCCTGTTTCAGTTCTGGTTCTTTGCAGCATTGGATCATTGATGAGACTGATGAGGGGAAACATGCTGGAGGTTTTAAGAGCCGGGTATATCACTACAGCAAGGGCAAAGGGACTCTCTGAGGGAATGGTAATCTACAAACATGCCTTGAGAAATGCCCTTAACCCAATGGTTACTATTTTTGGCTATCAGCTTTCAGGCTTACTTTCCGGTGCAGCATTGACCGAGATAATCACCCGCTGGCCTGGTCTTGGAAGATTGATGCTTGATGCTTATTTTCAGCAAGACCTTTTTGTTGTCATGGCAAGCCTGATGATTGGTGCATTGCTTTTGATTATTGGTAATCTAATCGCAGATGTGCTTCTGGCTATGGTGGATCCAAGGATACGGTATCAGTAGAACATCATTAGCCTATGGTATAAAAGGGGATCTGCCCCTATATGGGAGGTAGCATGAAAAATTTATTAAGAATTATATGCTTATTAATCATTCTCCTTTCATCTATTACTGCTGATGCCTTTCTCCTTCGGGTAGGATTAAAAGAAAATGTTTCAGGGGTAACGGTTTCTGCAACCAGTTATTTTGACCTGATTGATATGCACACTAATCGGGTTATACTTACAACCTATGGCTGGCGAAACTACAAAATTGAGGCAGAGAATGGGGGGCTATCGGTTGAAGGGGTAGGAACATTTTATGGACCAATTATCCTTGCCCCTATATCTAATGCAGTTGGAAAGGTTGATGACAAGGCATATCGTGGGAAATTAGAGTTTTCCCGAACAAATGGTTCGAGGATAATGGTAGTAAACATCATTGATCTTGAGGAATATCTCTATGGAGTAGTAAAATGTGAAATGTCTGAGAGCTTTCCAATAGAGGCACTAAAGGCTCAGGCAATTATTGCCCGAACATTTGCCTTGTCAAACCTGAAAAAGCATCAAGATAAGGGGTATCATCTTTGTCCTACGGTTTGTTGTCAGGTTTATAACGGTGTTTCAGCAGAATCAAAAATTACTACCACAGCTGTGGACCAGACGCGATCCCTTGTCTTAAGCTATGAAAATAACTTAGCCAGAACATATTATCACTCCTGCTGTGGTGGTAAAACCGCCCCTTTTATCTGGGATAAACAAGGAGAAACACCTTATCTCCAGAGTAAAAACTGCCCCTTTTGTAATCATGCACGAAATTCCAGCTACTCATGGACACAACGAATTAGTTTTTATGAGCTTCAAAAGGCATTTAGCACAGGCGAGATAACCAACATATCTGTAAACGGATACGATGAAAGTGGCAGGGCAAAAACCATATCAATCTGCCATGGTACAGGAAACAGCAGCATTAATACCAATAAATTCAGAAATATTATGGGATATACCCGTGTAAAAAGCACCCTGTTTACCATTCACAATGATGGTCAGGGTGTTGTTTTTAATGGAAAGGGTTATGGGCATGGCGTGGGACTGTGTCAATGGGGAGCAAGGGGAATGGCTGAGGCAGGGTATAACTTTAAGGAGATTCTGGGATTCTATTATTCAGGGGTTTGTTTGCAAAAAATCATATTTGAGGGAGAGAAATGAAAACGGCTGAGTTTGATTATTTTCTACCTGCTCATCTGATTGCACAACACCCTGCACAGATGAGAGACATGTCTAATCTTCTTGTGCTCCACAGAAATAGCGGCAAGACAGAACATCGAACCTTTAGAGATATTATTGAATATCTTAGTGCCGGTGATGTGCTCATTCTGAATGATACCAAGGTCATCCCTGCAAGATTATTTGGTAAAGACAGCTCAGGGAAATCGTTTGAGATCTTGCTGGTCAAACAAATAAGGGCACAACATAAGGACTCGGCTTTTAGCTCCTCTTGTAAAGAACTCTGGGAGGTATTGATCAAGCCTGCCCGCAAAGCAAAAATAGGGCTTGAGTTAATGTTTTCTGATGAATTAAGTGGAAAAATATGCGAACATCAGTTGCCAGAAGCATTTCCTCACAAACAATGGATGATGGAATTTTCCTGTGCCAAAGATTTTTTCAGCACCATAGAACAAGTAGGACATATACCCCTGCCACCATATATCAAACGCATGGACAATGGGATTGATCACCATCGATACCAAACAACCTATGCTGCAAACTTGGGAGCAATTGCAGCACCAACCGCAGGACTGCACTTTACACCTGAGCTTTTATCTATGATTCAGGAAAAGGGTGTAAGAATAGCCTATATCACCCTTCATGTAGGGATTGGTACATTTAAGCCTATCAAGACACAAAACATCTATGATCATCAAATGGATGCAGAACACTATACCATACCTGAGGAAACAAGGAAAATCCTTACTGATGAGCCCTTGCCAGATAGTCTCCCTCCAAGAATTATCGCTGTAGGCACAACCTCTGTACGAACCATAGAATCATTTTTCACCTCTGATATTCAGCAAGGCTGGACAGACATATTCATCTATCCGGGGTATAAATTTAAGAGAATAAATGCCCTGATCACCAACCTTCACACCCCTCATTCCACCCCACTCATGCTTACCAGTGCCTTTGCCGGCAAGGATCTTCTGCTGAAGGCATACCATGAAGCAATAGAAAAAGGGTATCGATTTTATAGCTATGGGGATAGTATGCTGATCATATAGTAGTGCAAGCTTCCAGCTTGCGTATCTTCTCCCCCTGAAATACCTACACTTACACACATGGTAATATTTATTGTCAATTGGATTTTTTTGTTGCCAATGGAAAATCTGACTATCCAACTAATACCCGGAGGGGTGTGATGAATACAATGCCTCTTTTCTCCATAGCTGTTGCCTACATCACAGGCATTGTGTTGGGAAGATATATCCACATTGGGATAGGGTGGATATATGGTATTTGTCTGATTATTGTCTGCCTGTCTCTTGTACCATTGAGGGACAAAAACCATTTCCTTTTATTAGCAGCCCTGATGATAGGCTGGCTGTTTTATGCCATGGATTCCCGTCTCCTTCCTGCAAATCACATCAGTCATTTTACAGGCTACAAGGGAACGATTATTGGTAATATTATTGATCACCCTCAAACATACAATGGCAGGACTCGATTTATTTTAGAGGCAAAATCGATTGAAACCAGGACGAATAAGACATGTGGCAGGGTTCAGGTTACCCTATCATGGATGGACAGCCGATTCAAATATGGGGACAAGATTCTATTAACAGGAGAATTACAACAACCCTTTTCCCTAAAAAATCCCGGCGGATTTGACTATCGCCAGCATCTTGCTCACCAGAAGATACTTGTTACCTGCTGGATACAAGGGGATAAGCAAACGCCAAAGGTGCTGTCTCCGCCAGAGGTGCTACCCTTACAAAGGATTGGACAGACAAAAATAAATCCGATAATAACATTTTCTGCCATAATAAAAGACTATGCAGTAAAAAGCATCTACCAATTACTTCCAGAGCCGCAGTCATACTTTTTGGATGGCGTTATTCTTGGAAACCGTACCTATCTGCCAAAGTATATTCAGGAATGGTTTACAGATACCGGCACATTGCACATCTTGGCTGTTTCAGGTATGAATGTAGCCTTAGTTGTTGTTACCTTTTTCTTCTTTTTTCGTCTGCTTAGGATAAATAAGAGGCTTGCCTATTTATTGAATATCCCTGTAGTAATCATATTCTGCCTTGTAACCGGCTGTGTGCCCTCAGTTTTGAGGGCATCCATGATGGCAATTATCTTTCTGATTAGTCATAACCTTTTAGAAAGGGACATAAGCATTTATCAGACAATCGGATTAGCAGCATTAATCTGTCTTGTTCCATGTCCACAGATGGTTTTTGATTTGAGTTTTCAACTTTCGTTCCTGGCTGTTTTGGGAATTGTTTATTTTACTCAAGCTATATCTGACAAGTGGCTGTTTTTTCTACCCAAATGGCTTTCACTAACAATTGCCACTACTCTTGGTGCCCAATTAGCAACCACTCCGCTTTTATCCTATTATTTTCACAAGATGTCCCTTATCTCTCTGGCAAGCAATGCGATTGTTGTCCCTTTGGTAGGATTGATTACCCCTCTTGGATTAATTAGCTTTGGGTTGAACCTTATTTCATATAAATTAGCCTGGATAGCTGCATCCCTCAATTCCCTGCTTATCACACTTTTATTAACCTGTGTCGAATTCTTTGCCTCAATTCCTTACGCCTGCATCCCTGTGGCTTCTCCGTCACTCATGGATATTGTTGCCTATTATATAGCACTGATAACCATAAGGCATACAGAAAAAATAGGCTGGAGAACTGCCGGATTAATCTGCCTGATAGCAGCAAACCTTTTCCTCTGGGAGCAAGTCGTCATAGACAAAGACAGGGCTGGGCTTACAGCTACATTTCTTGATATAGAAAAAGGGAGCGTATCCTACCTTGAGTTTGAAGATGGTAAAAAAATGCTGCTTAATACCAATGCCAAAGAATGGGACATGGAAAATATTGTTTTACCATTTCTCCAGGGATGCGGAATAAAGACAATTTATGTTATGATAGGGGATGCAGGGATATTGGACAAAAAATTTAAGATAGGGCTGAAACTGGGAAAAGATTTCCCTTGTGGCAGGATTATTGGATGTGGAATGGGACATAAGGTAGCACCTCTATTAATTATTACAGATTCCAGAGGCATTCAGATAGACTATGGCAGGGTCAGGTTTTTATTTCCAATTTCCCCATTATCAAAAAGGGTCAGGGAGTTTTCCGACTCATCAGATAAGCGGATTATTCTCAATGTTCCCACGAATAGAATTGCTAAGGAGTTAGAACGCAAGGTGAAGGCAGAGGTGATAGTGATAAATAAGGGTTGTAAATGGCAGGACAACAAGAACCCACACATCTTCAGAATCGAGGAAAAAGGGGCAGCAATAATTACAACAAATGGTGAGGAGGTAAAGGTGAGAGGAAATTAAAAATTGCGACCCTGCCAGAGGTGCTGCCTCCTTGTGGTTGTTTATTAGCAGGGACAAGCCCTGCAGCTACAGTTATTCGTGGGCAACTTGTAGCTTACGACCTGTCAGAGGTGCTTACCTTCTTGTAGTCGCCGTCTCCACTGCTGAATTCTGACTCCTGACTCCTGAATTCTACTCCCCCACTATTCCCACTCGATCGTACCGGGTGGCTTTGAGGTAATATCATATACTACCCTGTTTATCCTTGGAACTTCATTAACGATACGATTAGATATGATACTCAGGAGATCGTGGGATAATGGTGCCCAATCAGCGGTCATGGCATCCTGACTGATTACTGCCCGAAGGACAACAACATTCTCGTATGTCCTTTTATCACCCATAACACCCACTGTTTTTATCGGCAAAAAGACCCCAAAAGCCTGCCATATATCCCGATACAGTCCAGCGTTGTTTATTTCTTCAATAATAATAGCATCTGCATCCCTCAAGGTATCAAGTTTCATTTTATCTATTGACCCAAGTATCCTTACGGCTAATCCAGGTCCCGGGAATGGGTGCTGCCAGATAATCTCATCCGGCAGCCCTAATTCCTTGGCTAAAACCCTGACCTCATCCTTGAACAATTCACGAAATGGCTCGATCAGCTTGAGTTTCATCCTCTTGGGCAACCCACCTACATTGTGATGTGTTTTAATTATAGCAGATGGTCCCTTAGTAGATACACTCTCAATCACATCCGGATACAATGTACCCTGAGCAAGAAAGGCAGCACCCTCAAGCCTTTTTGCCTCTTCCTCGAATATCCTGATAAACTCTCTGCCAATTATTTTTCGTTTCTTTTCCGGAGAGGCAACGCCCTTCAGTTTATTCAAAAACCTTTCCTCTGCATCAACAAAATCCATATTAATATGATAGTCCTCACGAAATGTTTTTATAACCCTTGCAACCTCACCCTTTCGTAACAGCCCATTATCAACAAAGATACATGTAAGTTGATCGCCAATAGCCTCTCGTAACAGCACTGCTACAGCAGATGAATCAATCCCGCCGCTTAGGGCACAGATAACCTTTTCCTTGCCTACCCTTGCACGAATATCTTCCATTGACTCCTTTATAAAAGAGGACATTGTCCATGAACCGCTACATTTGCATATCTTAAACAAAAAGTTTTTTAATATATCAATGCCATACTCAGTATGTGCTACCTCTGGATGGAACTGAACACCATAAAGATTCCCTTTTCCACGAATAGCTGTATAAGGGGCATTTTCTGTCTTTGCTAATACGGTAAACCCTTCAGGCAATCTTGCTGCCTGATCCCCATGACTCATCCAGACCGATAAATTCGTTGGAATTTCAGAAAAAAGCTCATCAGGCTTTGTAACAGTCATCTCTGAGCGTCCATATTCTCTTTTACTGGCTTGTATAATCTCACCGCCAAGGCTTTGCACCATCCATTGCAGCCCATAACATATTCCAAGTATCGGCAAATCATATTGGAATATCTCAGGGTTACCGCAAGGTGCCTGCTCATCATAAACACTCGCAGGACCACCAGAAAGGATAATGCCCTTAATTCCTTTAATGTCCTTAATCACAGTATCAAAGGGCAATATCTCACAGTACACATTCATCTCTCGTATTCTACGGGCAATCAGCTGGGTATACTGTGAGCCAAAATCCAGAACAATTATCATCTCATCGTGTTTCAAAGCAAACTACCTCCATTGTAAGCATTCAGCTGTCCGCTATCAGCTATCAGCAGAAAGCCCAGACATTAAAATCAAGGCAAAATAAAGCGTTTCTAACTTTACGACTTTCTGTGCCAGAGGCTTTTCCCCTCTGCGTTCTCCGCGTCTCCGCGTGAGAATGTGCTGCCTCCTTTTATGCCGTAATGTCTTGCAAAAACTGAAGGCTGATAGCTGACAGCTGAACGCTTATTTGCCCCCTACTTCCCATGACATTTCTTATACTTTTGCCCACTTCCACAGGGGCAGGGATCATTTCGTCCAAGTTTATGTTTTTCATCTGTCTCATCTGTCTTTTTAGATAACTGTTTTGATAAGGCTAATTGTGATTGTGGCTGTGAAGCAACTACTTTAGGCTGCTGCTGGGTAGCAATTGTTTCATGCCGCACAATCGGTGCATCAGCTGCAACTAATTGTACCTTAAAGATATATTCCATGATCTCTTCCTTCATCCTGTGTACCATGCTTTCAAACATCCCAAAGCTCTCATGCTTATATTCTATTAACGGATCCTTTTGTCCATATGCCCTCAAATGAATTCCTTCCTTTAGGTAATCCATATTGTGTAAGTGCTCTTTCCACATGGTATCCAGCACATGCAGCATAATCCCACGACAAAATTGATTCATATTCTCATTACCAAGCATATCTGCCCTTTTCTGAAAAACCTCTTTTACTTCGCTTAATAATTCTTCAGACAGATCAGATACGGTCTTGTATTCATCCAAGGGTTTACAGGTAATACCAAAGACCTGCAATATCTGACCCCTTAACCCATTAATATCCCATTCATCCGGATAGCTTTTGGGCGGGATGATGGTCTCTATTATTTGTTGCAAAACCTCTTCTAATATTTCCTGAACATGGGTTATCAAATCCGCATCTCCAAGAATCCTGTCCCGTTCGGCATAAATAATAATTCTTTGTTGATTCATAATATCATCATACTCAAGCAATCTTTTTCTGACATCAAAATTATGTGCCTCAACCTGTTTTTGTGCTCGTTCAATTGCCTTGGTAATCCATATGTGTTCTATAACCTGATCATCCTCCAACCCAAGCCGTTCCATAAGCCCTGATATTCTTTCGGATCCAAAGATACGCATCAGATCATCCTCTAAAGAAAGATAGAATCTTGAAGAACCATTATCCCCCTGTCTTCCTGCCCTACCTCGCAGCTGATTATCGATGCGTCTGGATTCATGCCGTTCAGTTCCAAGGATGTGAAGCCCTCCAATATCAGCTATACCCTCACCCAGAACAATATCCGTTCCTCTGCCAGCCATATTAGTGGCTACGGTTACAGCCTTTCGCTGTCCAGCCTTAGCAATTATTTGTGCCTCCATCTCATGGTATTTTGCATTCAAAACCTGATGAGGGATACCCTTTTCCTTGAGTATAGCCGAAAGCTTTTCTGACTTATCCACTGATATGGTTCCAACCAAACATGGCCTGCCCTGTTCATACATATCGGAGATCTCCTGAATAATTGCCTTATATTTTTCCTTTTGTGTTTTGTAGATAACATCAGGATTATCTGCTCGAACCATAATCCTGTTTGACGGAATAACAACAACCTCCAGATGATAAATCTTATCAAACTCCTCTGCCTCAGTGTCTGCTGTACCAGTCATGCCACCCAATTTTTCGTACAACCGAAAATAATTTTGAAAGGTGATACTTGCCAAGGTCTGATTTTCCTGTCTAATTCTTACCCCTTCCTTTGCCTCTAATGCCTGATGCAATCCATCTGAAAACCGCCTTCCCTCCATCATTCTGCCAGTAAACTCATCGATAATTACTACCTGCCCATCCTTTACCATATAATCCACATCTCGATTAAACATGTAATGTGCCCTTAGTGCTTGATTTGTATGGTGTACCAGATCCATATTTTGTGGAGCATAAAGGTTTGCTATCTTTAACAACTTTTCAGCATGCCTTACACCTTCTTCTGTCAGGGCAATATTGCGTAATTTTTCCTCTATCTGATAATCCTCCTCTTTCCGCAGATAAGGAACAATCTTATCTACCCGATAGTACTTATCGGTAGATTCTTCGGCTGGTCCGGAGATAATAAGCGGTGTTCTTGCCTCATCAATGAGTATGGAATCTACCTCATCAACAATGGCAAAATAATGCCCCCTTTGTACATTTGTCATTTTATGCGGAGACATGTTATCTCTCAGATAATCAAAACCAAACTCGTTATTTGTACCATAAACTATATCACAGGCATACGCCTGCTGTCTCTGGGGTGGGGTCATATCGTGTTGAATTACACCCACTGTAAGTCCAAGAAATTCATAAATAGTCCCCATCCATTTTCTATCCCTTTTTGCCAGATAATCGTTTACCGTAACCACATGAACCCCTTTGCCGGCAAGGGCATTAAGATACGCAGCAAGGGTAGCAACTAATGTTTTGCCCTCACCAGTCTTCATCTCAGAGATATTTCCTTCATGCAAAACCACTCCACCCATTAGCTGAACATCAAAATGCCGCATATTAACAGCTCTTTTGCCTGCCTCACGGACAACAGCAAATGCCTCTGGCAGAAGATCCTCAAGGGTTTCCCCATCAACGAACCGTTTTTTGAACTCATCAGTCTTTAGCCGAAGCTCTTCATCGCTCAATATGCTTATCTGCGGCTCAAGGCTATTTATCTCCTCTACGATAGGAATTAGTCGCTTTATATCCCTGTCTTTCTTTGTCCCAAATAGCTTTTTCAAAAATAAATCAAACATTTGTTGCTCCTTTCATTATATTCATTACATCTTAATAGATATTCCATATATAATTCATACATCTTTTTTATATTTTGAAAGACAATACTATCTTTATATTCTCCATATTCATGTACAATCCTATTCCTTAACCCAGCGGTAGATGCAAGTTTTTGAGCCAAATCTATGGAGATAATCCCAGTCTCTCCCACCTTAATAAAGGAGTCATAATAACTTTCTGGCACTTTTTTCCTTTCTATTGTTAAGATAATTCCGTTTATATCACTCTTGTTAGCCAGTAGCAAGTGCAACGGGAGAAGAGAGAACCACAAAGGGTGTAAACACTTAGGGAAAATAATTGTGAGCGATAACTAAGGTGATTGCAAATGAGAATCTGACAAGGATCGTATTAATGGATTTACACCCTTTGTGGTTCTTCTTCTGTAAATAATGTTGCACTTGCTACTGGCATGTGCGTACTATGGTCAATCTTTCATTTTATCAAAGTAAAGGGAACACCTGTGCCTTTCAACCCACCACCTAAATTAGTTACCACTGGTCCATACACCTATGTTAGAAATCCTATGATTACAGGGGTGTTTATTCTACTGTTTGGGCTTGGTATTTTATTTAACTCAGTTTCTCTTGTTTTTATATTTATCCCAATTTTTATTTTGCTTAATGTACTTGAGTTGAAAGCAATTGAAGAACCAGAACTTGAGAATCGTCTTGGCAGGGAATATACTGAATACAAGAAAAGAGTGCCTATGTTCATTCCTTGGTTGAAAGGTGAAAAATGGGAAAAATGACATGAATTACAAGATGAGGGACACAGAAAGCAATATAGCGATAATAGACAAAAAGGGAATAATAAGATATATTGCATTTGGAAAAGTTGAAGATAAAGAAATCAATAAAATACGAGGGGGATTAGCAATGAAAGGTAACCAACATCGCTTAATAGCGAATATTAGTATCTTTTTAATTTTTGCTTCATTTTTTATACCGGCATTTCCATTTCAGGCAAATGCTGATAGTAGATTTAGGGTTATTGATGGCATTGGGATTACCAAAACCGGCTATGATTTTGAAGGGATGAATCTATTTAACTATCATTATGGGTTTCAATTACTAACATATGTTTCAAAAAAAAATGCTTATGGCATAGAAATTGGCCATCATCGTGTATTCAAAAGTGATTTAAGTACTTATGAATATCTCTCTGTTGGTCTTGTTTTAGAAGCAATGCTTTACAAAATTTGGCTAAATCAGATGGGTATGGTTGGATATATAGGAACAGGAGATAATAAAAATAAACCATTTGGTTTCAGAACATCAACGGGATTAGAATTTCCAGTGGGTAGCAATACAATATTAGCAACTCTTTTACGAAATGATATAATATTTGAAGATAAAGTTATCTTTTGTTCGAGCTTAGAAATAGGAATAGGGCTTAAGTTTTGAAAGAGAACTACTTAAAACGGCAGATAACGGCGTGTTTGCGGTTCGCTTTGCTCACTCGTAATGATTACAAGGTGAATAAATATAAGTAAGGTTGATTTTTCAAAAATCGCCACTAAGTATGAAGATTATTAAACTGTTTTTGAACGAGGCAAATTTGCGGGCAGTTATCAGCCTTCCGCAAGGCGTGTTTGTTAGTAAAAGCGGACAGGGAGCAAAAACTTCAATCCTTTATTTTGAAAAAGGTAAGCCGACCGATTTCGTTTGGTATTACAAGATAGAAAATGACGGCTTTTCTATGGGAACTAATCGCAAACCGATTGAAGGCAGCCAGATTCCTGAACTTTTGGAGCTTTTCAAAGAAGTGAAACAAAGCAAAAAGCCACAAGATACCAAACACAGTTTTTGCGTGTCCAAAGAACAAATAGAAACGATTGACCCACGAGTGGCAGAGCGTATCAAAGTCGAAGTACAGGGAAAACTTACAGGAAAAAATAAAGCTAAACACGAAAAACTGATTTCTGAACTTGATAAAAAACTTGCCTACGGTAAAATCAGCAAGGCAATGTTCGACGAAAAGCTCTGGCAGTTTGATAATGTGGTGGAGTCGCAGATTGACAACGAAATGGCTAAAGCCATTGAAAAAGCCCATTCGTATCATTTTAATCTGCAAAACTACCGCAGCAATTTGAGTGAAGAGCAGATTAAGGATTGGCAGGAAACCTTGAAAGGCGTTGAAGTCAAAAACGGGTCAAAGATTGAGAAAAGATACCA
>JBDRAP010000120.1:0-10733 GCA_043823615.1 bacterium | reverse complement strand
GCCCGTCTGGGTTTTGTATCCCAGACCAGCCGTGCAGAATCCTTTTTTCTGTGTGTAGTATTGCCATTACCCATAATCATCTCCTTAGTACCTTCGTAGTAAAAATTCTGGCTGCCAGAATGATTGCCTTTGCAGTGGTCTCATGATCGTTTCTTTTTCAAGCCCAATATCAACTGCACCTCTGTCTGACTCAATCCTACAGCCCTGGAGATGTCTTCTACAGAGAAGCCGGCAGAGATTAGCTCATTGATCACTTCTCTTTTTTCTTCTTTAGTAGCAGTTCTTGGAAGCGGGGTTAAGACGGGTTTTTCGTTTTCTTTTTCCTTTTCCTTTTTTGCCTTTTTCTTTGAAGATACAGGGATTAGAGGTAGTATCTCTGGCGGAGGTAGCACCTCTGGCGGAGACAACACACCTGGCAATTGAACATTTTGTGCATTTGTGTCAGTAACTTCACGCTCCATGCTCTTTGTTCTGTGCTCCTTTGTGCTTTTACGACTCGGTATCTCTCGTAAGGGTAGAAGTGTTTTTTTAAGAATCTCCTGCTGCGGAACAAACGACAGAGGTGTTACATCTTCATCTTCAGTCAATATCACCCCAGACAATGGAAGGGCAGCCGGCAGAGAGATGTCCACCGTTGACATGGTTTTATCCTCTGTCAGAGGTAGCATCTCTGACAATTGAACGCCTCGTGTCTCTGTGTCAGCAGCTCCATACCCCACGCTTTTTGCTTCCTTACGCCTTTGTATCTCTCTTAAAGGCATGAGTGGTTCCTGTATCCTTCTGGAAACTATCCCCATGTCAGACAAGGATGAGTTTATCCTTACTATCCTCTCATCTGCCATTTCGACAACCTCTTTTATATCCCGTATCTTATCCTCAAGGGTATTTATATTGGCATTAGAAATTTTATTAAACTCAGTGATGAGCTTAGAAACATTATCCCTGAATGCCACTCCGTCACCTGAAGACATTGTAATCTCAGGGACAACACCCTTCCGTTGCAAAAACATCCAGGTAAACAAACACCCAATTATTATGCCACATATCAAATAGAGATAAACAATCATTCACTTCCTCCTTTTTAGTAGATAGCACACAACTAACCATTAAAATAGTATATTGCAATACACACTATTTGTCAAGAAAATTTTTCTTTACATTTTTTTAGTTTAATGGTATAATGAAACTTTGGAGTTCAGAACTTCAGACAAACAATGCCTATTTTACCAAAGCAAGGAGTGAAAAAAATAAGATGTCTGCTCGGATTATTGCCTTAACCAATCAAAAGGGTGGTTGCGGAAAAACTACGACTGCTGTAAACCTAAGTGCTGCTTTAGCATCGATGGGACAAAAGATTTTGTTGTTCGATATGGACCCACAGGGTAATGCAAGCATTCACCTTGGAATCAGCATCTATGACCTCCCATCCTCCATGTATGATCTTCTTGTTGATCAGGATAAAATGGTTCGGGATGTTATCTACAAGACCCTTGTGGAAAATCTTGATATTGTTCCATCCAATATTGAACTTTCTGGCGCAGAATTAGAGCTTGTAAATATCATTGGCCGTGAGTCTGCCCTGAAAGATAGTATGGATGGCATAGAAAACGAATATGATTTCATTTTTATTGATTGTCCGCCATCACTCGGCTTACTTACCCTGAATGCCTTAACCACATCTACTGAGGTAATGGTTCCTGTCCAAACAGAATATTTTGCTTTAGAAGGGATGAAAAAGCTCTTAAAGAGCGTTGAGGTAGTAAAAAGAAGGCTGAATCATACCCTGGAGGTGACAGGTATCATTCCTACCATGTACGATGTACGGACAAACCTAAGCGATGCTATTATGGGAAAGATAGTTGAACACTTTGGGGATAAGGTTTTTAAGACCAAGATTCGGAAGAATGTTCGACTTGCTGAGGCACCCTCCTTTGGTATTCCAATAGGGGTTCATTCACCAAATTCTCATGGTGCCCATGATTATTATCATTTAGCAAAAGAGGTGCTCAATCATGGCTAAAAGAGCTGTTCTCGGAAGAGGTATAGATTCTATATTTGATATTACTACACCTGTGCCAAAACATGGAGGTAGCATCCCTGGCACTATCAAGAAGGCTGAGATAAAGGAGTTTGTCAGGGTAGCTAATCAGCCTAAATTCAAGACATTTGATGTTAAGCTTTCTATCCTTCTCAGGCAAGATCAGTTAGACTGGCTTTTCTCGATGGAAAGAAATATAATGAAAAATCGATCATCAAGGAATAAGAAGGAAAGGATTACCAAAAATAGCATTATTCGAGCCTGCCTTGATTTAATCAATGAGTTAGATATTGATGTCCGTGAGGTATCAGACGAAGCAGAATTACTAAATCGTCTACAACACGCCTTAGCTCAACAAAAAACTGCATAACTAACTGAAAAATATGCTGATATTGTATGGGCAACCTTCTGTGGTTGCCCTTTTTTTACATGTGGTTATCATTATACCAGTGAACATACGGAGAAATTTATGCGTTGCAATTGTTCTACTCAATACATATTGGATAAGGCATTCTCTGGTGAGAGATTGAATCTTGAGGAGGGTGTCAGCCTCTTTGATGAAGATTTAATTACCCTTGGCAGGATTGCGGACCAAAGGATGAAAAAATATCATCCTGAGAATATCGTTACTTTTATCATTGACCGCAACATCACTCTTACCAATGTCTGTATTTTGGGGTGCAGGTTCTGTGCCTTTTCCGTAAAACCAGGGTCAGGGGATGCGTATCTGCTGTCTCATGAGGAAATATTTCACAAGATAGATGAGCTGTTACAGATAGGCGGGACACAGGTAATGCTTCAGGGCGGGATTAATCCGAGCCTCTCCCTTGATTATTACTGTAATTTACTGAAAGAGATTAAGAAAAAATTTAATGTGTGGCTGCATTCCCTTTCTCCGACAGAGATTTATTGCTTGGCAAAGACCTCAGGGCTATCCATCAGAGATGTTTTACTCAAACTAAAGGATGCCGGGCTTGACTCACTCCCTGGTGCAGCCGAGATATTGGTTGACAGGGTAAGGAAAATCGTCAGCCCACATAAGATTAATACAGCTCAGTGGCTGGAAGTAATGGAGACAGCCCACTCTATTGGTCTGCATACAACCGCAACCATGACCTTTGGAATGATGGAAACAAAGGCAGAAAGGGTTGAACATATGCTTCGTATTCGGGATCTTCAGGATAAAACTGGCGGATTCAAGGCATTCATCCCCTGGACATTTTCACCTGCCAAGACAGACTTTTCAAGCATTCAACCCGCAGGCGGGATAGATTATCTCAAAACATTAGCCATTTCTCGCATTATGCTGGACAATATCCCCAACATTCATGCCGGTTGGGTGACTGAGGGGCATAAATTAGCACAAATAGGGCTTGCCTTTGGGGCAAATGACCTTGGCGGGATACTTATGGAAGAAAAGGTGGTCTGTGCTACCGGCGTATCCTATCAAACATCGGTTTCCAAGATGATAGAGATTATTCAAGGAGCAGGTAAAATCCCAGCTCAAAGGAATACAAGGTATGAGATATTGAGATTGTATCAGCAGTAAGAATATCACGCAAAGGTCGCAAAGTAAAAAAAATCGCAAAGAACGCAAAGAATTACAACCTGTGCAATTAGGAATAACCACAAAGGCGTGAATTGTTTTTATTTGCCATAATGAATAATGCCACCTTCTACAATAATGCCACCTTCTACAATAATGTCACCCCTTCGGGGTTTAATGGTAATTGTTTATTAATTGCTATCGCACATGCCAGTAGCAAGTGCAACATTATTTACAGAAGAAGAACCACAAAGGGTGTAAATCCATTAATACAATCCTTGTCAGATTCTCATTTCTTGTTAGCCAGTAGCAAGTGCAACAGAAGGAGAAGGAACCTAACAATTATGTCCATTATCCTCGCCTCTTCCTCACCACAACGAAAAAAACTTCTTGAGCAAATAGGGCTTGAATTTACAATCATCCATAGCATGGTTGATGAAAGCATGTCTGATTGCCTGCCACCAGAAGAGCAGGTTAAGGAGATTGCCCTGAGAAAGGCACAATGGGTGGCAAAACAAGTTACAGGGTTTGATGTCATCATTGGTGCGGATACTATTGTTGCCTATCAGGGTAAGATACTTGGTAAACCACATAATGTGGAAGAGGCAGAAGAAATGCTGCATTTATTGAGCGGCACAACACATCGCGTACTTACTGGTATAGCTGTTGTAACTCCAAGTAAGACACTCCTTGATGTTGTCTCTACAGAGGTAAACATGAAATCTTTAAGCGAGGATGAGATACAAGATTATCTTGCAACAGGCGAGCCAATTGGTAAAGCTGGAGCTGTATGCATCCAGGGCATTGGTGCTAAGTTTGTCAAAGGTATCAACGGATGTTTTTATAATGTGGTTGGCTTGCCATTGGTACGACTTGTGGAGATGCTTAAGGAGGTAGGGTGTTGCTCTTAAATAAACACCTGTGCCGCCCGCAAAATCGTAATTAAGTCAGTGAGTTGGTGTTACTCGATGTTCAAGTTTTTTAACCTGTGCAGAAATCGGACACCCACAAGAGAAGAGTATTCGCCATGTAAGGGGTCAGTTACAGGGAAAGAGCCACATAATGAGTGTGAATTCTCATCAATACAACCCTTGCCAGTCTCTTCCGCCAGAGGTGCTACCTCTCATTTGTAATTACTTCTGTTTCGTTATGTGGTTCTTTCCCTTAAAATTGATTATGTCGAGAAAAAACTTGAACATCGACAGGCTGTTACGGAACTAAGAAGGCTCTTTCTTGCCTCAAAGGGGTAGCCCTGTAAGAAGGAAGGTAATTGTAACAAAACCCACATGAGCCATTAGTCTCACAAAGAGGTATGAAAAGGGGATTTTCAGATAAAAGAAGAAAGAACCACAAAGGGTGTAATCTATAGCGGAAGTTCCCCCTAAAAAGCAAGCACAAATATTACATAACTTATTAATTTTCAGGTAGTTTACGGTGCTTAGCCAGACTTTTCTTGAGTTGCTACATTTATCCCTTTATGTGGCAATACAGATGGCAGATGGATATCCAGTTTTTTTAATAATATTCGTGATTGCTCTCTCGGAACTGGAATCTTCCAATAACTCTCTTGTTCATTTACCTCTACTTTCATGGAACAAAGTGTTGTTAATTGCTTAATCCCTTCTTCAACGGTCAAATCTAATTCTTTCCATTTATTCTGTAATGCCCTGACAATCATATATGCCAACATTACTGCCAGAACATATCCTCGTGTATTCCTTATCTGTAGCACAAATACAGGACATATTTCAAGATGTCCTGTTGCATGTTCGAAATGCCGATTCATGCCTACTTAAATCCTTATATCGTGCATGTATTATCTCTTTGCTATCTGACTCGTTGGACAAATTTGTTTTGAGAACATAACACCCATCCAAAAGCGATTCTTCCTTTAATGCTTCCTCGTCTACTACTATCTCCAATCTCCTCTCATCTGCCACTATGCTTACCCACTTATTTATCGAAAGCAATCCTATCTTTTTGTTTATTCTTTCTGTGGCTTTTGATACCTTTGCACGAGGATGCTCTTCCAAGTATTTATTTGTTTTTTCCACAAGTTGCTCTATTTTCTTTTGCTTACTTGACCTGCTCATCTCTATTTCTTCTGCTCGCAAGGGATTTCGTCTTAAGCAGAACAGATCTATGCAGTTAAAAATCACCATATAAAACAGGGCGGATTTAGAATCCGCCCCTACTTAGGGTGCAAAATGTCAGTGACAACGAGATTGACACGATAATTATAAGGTAATTGCAACTAAAGAAGAAAGAACCACAAAGGGCGAGCTGTGCAATTAGAATTTACATCACAACAATATTAATCACGGCTACAATAATGCCACCCCTTTCGGGGTTATTTTCACTATTAAAGCCTGAAGGGCTGGTATTATTATAGCAATTAATAAACAATTACCATTAAACCCTGAAGGGGTGGCATTATTGTAGCAGGTGGCATTATTGTAGAAGGTGGCATTATTCATTATGGCAAATAAAAACAATTCACGCTTTTGGGGTTATTCCTAATTGCACAGGTTGAAAAAGCCAGTAGAGCACAAATGTGTAATAAAGGAGAAGAAAATGGGGAAATTGGGTGTCATGTTTGCCGAGAATTGCTGTTCTCCCTTGAATTAAAGAGGCAAAAACTTAATAAGGAGGGCATAAACTAACATTTCGCATCCTAATGAGTGATAAAAATGATATTTTTATGTAGCCAAAAAACATTATATAATGTATAATACTCAATGTTCGTAATAGTTCAGGTAGGCAGAATTCAGGAGTCAGGAGTCAGAATTCTGAACAATAAGTTACGAGGAGCTTTACTAATGAATTTTTATCCTATATTCTTGCGTGAGATGATCATATTTAAGCGAAGGATAGTCGGGCTTGGTTATCTATTTTCTACAATGATTACCCCTTTGCTTTACCTGATTGCCTTTGGGTTAGGATTGGGTAGAGGGATGAGTGTTGATGGTGTTTCTTATCTTGCCTTTGTTGTGCCGGGGATTTGTGCCATGAGCTCTATGACCAACTCTTATACCTGGATTGCTACATCGATTGCGGTTGGGAGACTCCATTTTAAGACCTTTGATGAGTATTCAGTAAGCCCTGTAACGGCTGTCGATATTATGCTTGGTGAGGTTTTATCCGGCGTAGTGAGGGGTCTTTTTGCCTCATCCCTTGTTTTAATAGCTGGAGCAATATTGGGGGCAGGATTTCCTGTCAGCCCTGTTTTTTTGGCTGTCTGGATATTAAATTGCTTAATCTTTGCCTGTTTTGGTGTTATTTCCGGCTTTTTAGCAAAATCACATGAGGACACAGCTACATTTTCTAACCTTTTCATTATGCCCATGTCTTTTTTCTGTGGAACATTTTTTCCAATAGATAATCTGCCATATTTTATTAAAACAGGACTCTATTTTCTGCCACTGACCCATGCAAGTAATGCCTTGCGAGCAAGTTTTCTTGGACAACAAGTAAATGCAAATTCCATAATAATCATGATTCTTATATTCATCCTTTGTTTCTATTGTGGAATAATAACTATCAAGAGGGCAAACAGATGAATCACAAACAAAAGAAATATCTTTTCATATTAGTTATTGGCGTAGTAATGGCGTGTATTATAGGGGTGATGACAGGACCTGTATTTATCCATCCATTAGTTATTCTCAAGATATGGGGACATAAGATTTCCTGTGGGTTATTTTTTCAGCCTGACTGGAATAGTATTGCAGAGACAATCGTGCTTGACATTCGCACACCACGGGTTATACTTGCCATGCTTGTAGGTATGGGGCTGGCAATATCAGGGGCAGCCATGCAAGGCTTATTTCGCAATCCTATGGCAGAGCCTTATGTTTTGGGTATGTCTGCGGGTGCGGCTTGTGGGGCAGCATTAGCCATGGTCTTGGGTATTGGCACAATATTTGGTGGACTAACCATCCCTGCTATGGCTTTTTTGGGTGCCACGGCAACTATATTCGTGGTTTATAATATCGCCAAAACCGAAGGCAGGATTCCAACTGAAACACTACTTTTATCAGGCATTGCTGTTGGATTCTTTTTTTATGCGGTTGTTTCATTCCTGAAGCTGATTGCCTCTGAACATACCCTGAGGGATATAGTGTTATGGTTGATGGGCTCATTTGCCTCAGGTAGTTGGCAGGATGTCCAAATTGTGGCTCTTCCCATACTTTGTGGAATTATAGTGCTTTATTTTTTCTCAAGGGAACTGAATGTCATTGCCTTTGGTGAGGAACAGGCATTGCATCTTGGGGTAGAGGTTGAAAGGTGTAAACGAATACTCTTAATAGCCACAAGCCTTGTTACAGCCGTTTCTGTTGCTGTTTCTGGGATAATTGGGTTTGTAGGATTGGTTATCCCCCATATAGTCCGATTAATAGTTGGTCCTAACCACTATATCCTTTTGCCGGCATCTGCCTTAGGTGGTGCCATATTCCTTGTTCTTGCTGATATATTAGCCAGAACAGTTACTCAGCCAATGGAGATACCTATAGGTATTATTACAGCTGCTATCGGTGCACCATATTTTGTGTATCTCCTGCGGCGAAGGAAAAAGTCAATTAGTTGGTGGTAAAATGAAAGTAATTATTCAGATGTGTAATAAAGGGGAAAGGGGGGAGAATGGGGAAGTGGAGAAAGATTAATAGGGGTCAGAATTCAGGAGTCAGAATATTCTTAATTCTGTCCTTCTGTATTCTCCACTGTTCCCCCCTTTCTCCATTTCTCCTTATCTTACACATTATAGATAGCTGAGTAGTTACTAAAAAATTAAAAAATGGGGAAATATAATGATTAGGGTAGAAAACATAAAGGCTTCGTATGGTGAATTTCCTGTGCTTGAAGGGATTAGCTTCCAGATTAGCCAGGGAGAATTCTTGGGCATTATTGGTCCTAATGGTGCCGGTAAAACTACCTTGTTTAAGGTAATGACCGGCGTAAAGTGTGCATTGAACGGAAAGATTATGCTGGATGATAAAGATATAAGCAGCCTTTCCCGAAAAGAGATTGCCCAAATTATGGCTGTAGTGCCACAAAGCATATTTATTCCACCCCTGTTTACGGTTGAGGATGTAGTGTTAATGGGTAGATATGCTCATCAAAACAATAGATTTGGTATCACAAAAGCGGATATGACGGTATGTGAAGATGCAATGAGAAAAACCGATACCATTGCCTTCAGGCATCGGCAAATAAATGAGTTAAGTGGTGGTGAGCGACAGGGGGTAATTATTGCCCGGGCACTTGCTCAGGAAACAAAGATACTTATATTGGATGAACCAACGGCAAACTTAGACATAAAACATCAGATGAGGGTACTTGGGCTGGCAAAGACATTGGTTCGTGAACATGGAATTACCACAGTTATGGTTATTCATGATTTGAATTTAGCCTCAAGATTCTGCGACAGGCTCATTTTGTTGCATAATCACAGGATTCTGTGTGATGGTACTTCCCAACAAGTACTTACCCCCAAAAATCTCCTGGAGGCGTATGAGGTAGAGGTGAAGGTTGAGTATAATGAGGTGCTCCAGGCATTACAGATAATGGTGATGGGAAATTAAAACTGTAACTATTCAGGTATCTGTGAGTCAGAATTCAGGAAGAGGTACTATCTATAAAAAGGAGAGACAATGAAACAAAATGTTCAGTTGATGTTATTTGGCATAGAAGACAAGGAGTTTGGGATTGAGGCGGAAATGGCACGAGAGGTTATCCCTTGTGGGGAAATAACCCCTGTTCCTACTACCCCATCAATTATTAGTGGGATTATACCATTAAGGGAATATATCATTCCGATTGTAGCTATAAATAAAAAACTCTGTATGAACTTGAAGGATGATGGGAAAAGTACTGTATTGATAGTTGAATGGCAAGGGGAAAGGGTTGGATTATTGGTTGATTCAATAAAAGAGATAGTTGAAATTCCTTGTGCCTCGATTGAGCCACCATCACCTATGCTTACCTTTGTTGATACCAATTATCTGAATGGTATAGGTAAGTTAAATGACAGGATTATATTTATTGTAAATATGGATAATCTATTGGCAGGAGAGGTAGCAAAGCAGCAAGGCATAATGGCACAGAGGCAAAAAGATTAGTAATAGTTCACCGCAGAGGCGCAAAGACGCAGAGAATAAATCAGGTTACAGAGCACAGACGATAGACTACAGATTTTTCCTCTTTGGCTTTCTGTGTTCTAATTTCTGTTATTTGATTAAGTTCCATACTCAGCGCCTCTGCGTCTCTGCGGTTAGCTGAACTTTTACAAAGATTAGAGGGACAGATGGAGATGAAAATGAAGCAAGAGGCAGAGGAAAGACACAAGATAATAATTTGCAATCCACAAATGTGTCTTTGTGCCTTTGTATTTTTGTGCCTTTGTGCTTTTGTACCTCCTTTTTTAAGTGCTGAAGGCTATCCTGTACAACCAGGACATGTAAGGGCTGTAGAGTTGGAAAATGGACGGATAAAATTATGGTGGGATTTGTCTGATTCTATTGATATTCAGGAATATCGTATCTATATGCAAATTAGCCAGGATGCGTGGAAACTTATGGCTACTGTTCCTGCTCATAAACAATGGTGGCAATCTCAGTCAAAGATGATCGGACAGTTTTCTGTATCTGCAGTAAATAGGTATGGAATAGAGGGGAAAGACCGAAAGCTTGCCCTTAATATCCCGTATCTTAGGATAAGCACCAATAATTGTATAACTTCATTTAAGGATGACCAGAATAATGTCTGGGTAGGTACCCCGGGTGGAGTAAAAAGAATCAATGCTGATACCAATCAGGTAAAAGTCTATACGGTTAAGGATGGATTGATTAATAACTATGTGCAGACGATTATCCAGGACAGCCGGGGTTATCTTTGGTTTGGAACACGGGAGGGGTTGAGCTGTTATACAGGAAAGGTATGGAAGACATATACTAAGGCTGATGGACTGTTGAGCAATAATATGCTTTCCATTATGCAGGATAATCACAAGTCTTTCTGGTTTGGAACATCAGAGGGGGCAAATAAATATGATGGAGAAAAATGGACAGCATATGCAAAGGCTGAAGGTATGTCCGGATATGCAATAAAGGATATTGAAAAGGATAATAATGGAAATATATGGTTTGCCAC
>JBDRAP010000119.1:0-6375 GCA_043823615.1 bacterium | reverse complement strand
GACTACCTCCTTTGATAGATATTTAGGGCAATGCCTTAAAAAGCAACCCTGTTATTAATATTCTATCAGGTAGTCTGGATAATTTCAATCATTCTTAATATCTAAAATAACAAAATATCATATTAAAGGTATTATACCAGTTATCGGGGGGAATTGGTAGTCGCAACTGCCAGAGGTGCTACCTCCTTTAGGTTGCGTTATTTTACGCAGGCTAAAGCCTGCGACTACCACCAATCACTGACCGATTACTGTTCTTGTATTTTCTCCAAAAACACACTTGACTATTCCAACTATTCTAAGGTATAATAATATCCATGAAATTATTGCACGAATTAGACATGTCAATTCAATACCTTAAGGGGGTCGGTGAGGCAAAAGCCAGGAAGTTTGAGTGCCTTGGGATAAAAACTATCTATGATCTCCTGACCTATTATCCAAGGGATTATCAGGATAGAAGCAAGGTAAGTCCTATATTCTCTCTTCAGGATGGGCAAAGGGAAACATTTTCCGGCATAGTTCTTGGGCATACCAATGCTGCATTTCATCGTAAAGGGATAAAACTTACAAAAACATGTGTCTCTGATGGAACAGGTTATGTGTATATTCTCTTTTTTGGTAAGTCTAATATGGATAAGATACTTCCACCCAGAAGCAAGGTGTTTGTTACCGGCCGTATTCGTCGGTATCGTGGAGAGATTCAGGTTACGGATTTTGAGTATGAGGTAATCGATGAAAAAGAAAGAGAATTGCTGCATACTAATCGAATTGTCCCTATCTATCCATTGAACGAGAATGTTCCTGCATCTATTGGACAGAGAATGATTCGTCAGGCAGTAAATCAGGCAATGGAGAGCTTCCCCGATATTAAGGATATGTTGCCACCTGAGATACTTCTGCGACAACAATTATCTGATTACTATACAGCATTAAAAAATATCCATCTGCCTGCAAATCATGAGGAATACAAAAAAGCACGAAAAAGGCTGGTCTTTGATGAATTTTTTCTTCTTCAACTTGCCTTTGGGATCTCTCAAAAAAAGATTGCAACCAAAGAAAAAGGGATACGATATTTTGTTCAGGGGAAGATGGTAGATGTCTTTGTTGACTCTCTTCCCTTTACCCTGACTGGGGCACAAAAAAGGGTAATAAATGAGATAATGTCTGACATGTCTCAGCCTGTGCCCATGAATCGGCTTGTTCATGGTGATGTTGGGTCCGGCAAGACAGTGGTTGCTGTCTGTGCTGCCTTGATTGCCTGTGAGAACGGCTATCAAACTGCTTTTATGTCACCAACCGAGATATTGGCTGAACAACATTTCCTGACACTTGAACACCTTTTGAAACCATTAAAGATAAGGATTGGGCTGTTAACCAGCAGCACAAAGAAACGGCAAAGAGATAGCTTGCTTGCCATGGTAGGAAAAAGTGAAATAGATATCCTGATTGGCACTCATTCACTTATTCAGGATGCCGTAGTATTTAAGCAGCTTGGCTTGTGTATCATTGATGAACAACATAGATTTGGGGTTATTCAAAGGGCTGCCCTGAAGGGAAAGGCAAGGGATAAGGATGATCAACCCGTTACACCCGATATCTTAGTTATGACTGCTACCCCTATCCCGAGGACATTAGCCCTTACCCTCTATGGCGACCTTGAAACATCTGTAATCGATGAACTGCCGCCAAATCGCCAGCCTGTTATTACCCGTTGCCGATCAGAGCAAAGTATGGACAAGATATTCTCCTTTATCCGTCAGGAGGTATTGGACGGGAGACAGGCATATGTTGTGTATCCCCTGATTGAAGAGTCAGAGGAGATTAATCTCAAGGCTGCTACGGTGATGTTTGAGGAATTAAAAAAGGTATTTCCAGAGTTTCAGCTTGGGCTTCTTCATGGACAGATGAAGGTACAAGAAAAGGATGAGACCATGACCGCCTTTTATAATCATCAGATAGATATTCTTGTCTCTACTACTGTGATTGAGGTAGGGATTGATGTGTCCAATGCCACGATTATGCTTATTGAACATGCTGAACGATTTGGGCTTGCCCAACTTCATCAATTGCGGGGCAGGGTAGGAAGGGGGGCACACAAGTCTTATTGTATCCTTATGGCTGATAAGAAAATAGCAGATCTGGTTAATTCAAATACACCGATTAATTCGATAGATGACCCAACGACAACGATTTTTAAGGGAACAAAAAGGCTAAAAACCATGTGTGAGACAAACGATGGATTCAGGATAGCAGAGGTTGATCTGGAGATACGGGGACCCGGAGAATTCTTTGGTACAAGACAACATGGAATGCCGGAATTAAAGCTGGCAAATATTGTTTATGATGTTCAGATACTTGAGATAGCAAGGAAAGAAGCGTTTGCTCTGATAAAAAATGACCCATTTTTGACAGATAGGGATCATCAGGCACTCAAACAAACATTTTTCTACGAGTTCAAGGATAGGCTTGAGTTGGGAAGCGTGGGGTAAGGATTTCGGATGGTGTCCTGTCAACTTTAATGTGAATTTCTGACTTCTGCGACATCTAACTTCTGTAATTCTCCGTGTCTCCGCGTGGTTAATCTTTACTTTGGATAACTATTCGACAATTGAGAGTTGACAGGACAGCAGCACCTCTGCCACTACATACAATGACCCTGCCAGACAAATCATATCATTGTCATTAGCTGCTTCTATTGCCCGGGTTATGGCTGTAGGAATATCCTCGCAAACCATGGATGGAACATGATATTTGTTTGCCTCTTTGAGTAATTTGTCTGGTGGAAATGCCCTGCTTGTCTTTGGTTTGGTCAGAATAAGAAGTTTCAGCCTCTGATTATCAGCAATCAGCTCCCTCATCATTGCTGTTTGATCCTTATCATCAAGAATGCCAAGAACAAGGATGAGCTGATCATAGGTAAAACACTCATCAATTGCCTGTCTCAATACCTTGGCACCAGCAGGATTATGTGCCCCATCAACCACCATTAAAGGCTTTTGCCCAATAACCTGCAGCCTGCCAGGCCAATGGGTAGAAGATAAGGCATTTGGAATCTCATCCTGATTGATTTTAACACCTTGTCCTGCCAATACACTTGCAGCCAAAACAGCACAGGCTGCATTCTGAAGCTGATGAGCTCCAAGAAGAGATAGTCGAACAGTCTTGTAGTCGGATAGTCTGAAGTCTTGAGTCTGAAGTCTTGAGTCTGAGGTCTTGAGTCTGAAGTCTGAAGTCTGAAGTCTGAAGTCTTCTTCAGCAACAACATGAAAAGGAGCATCTCTTTCTTCTGCTATATTCCTGATGGTTAGCAGAGCCTTTTTGTCCATCACCCCACAGACTATGGGTACACCTTGCTTGATAATTCCTGCCTTTTCCATGGCGATTTCCTCAACAGTATTTCCTAAGACAGCGGTATGCTCAAGCGAAATATTGGTGATAATGCTCACTTGCGGAATAATGACATTGGTTGCATCCAATCTGCCGCCAAGCCCAACCTCTAATATCACAAAATCAGGCTTTTTTTCTGCAAAATAGGCAAAGGCAAGGGCAGTGGTTGCCTCAAAATAGGTAACCTGCAAACCTGAAGACTCAATATGTCCTGCTATTTGCTCAGTTAGCCTGATAATATCCTCATCAGGAATCTGGTTATTTGACAAAGATGCTGTCTCATTGAGGGTTATGCGTTCATTGAATTGGATAAGATGCGGGGATGTGTAAACCCCAACCCTATACCCGGAATGTTTCAGGATTGAGGCAAGAAAGGCAACCGTAGAACCCTTGCCATTGGTTCCTGCAACATGGATATATCTTAGACCGTTATGAGGATTTCCCATCAATTCAAGAAGGCGGATGACCCTTTCCATTCCAAGCTGTATCCCAAACCGTTGAAGTCCTTCAAGATACTCAATAGATGATTCATAGTTCATTAAACTATACCCGTATATTTTACACTTAGTTCAGAATGATATTGTCTTAAGTTTTTTATGTGAAACACAGGGATAGGTTTGGCTGTATTGGAAACCCGATATGGTCTCAAGAGAATAACATCCCCGAGATCCTTGATATCATCACAGATACTCTGGGTAGCAAGCACTTGTCCTGGTTCAGCCATTTCACAAAATCTATAACACAGATCAACCGGCTCACCCATAGCAGAATAACTTATTCTGCGACTGCTTCCAAAGTGACCAATCAAGACATCGCCTGTATTCAATGCCATCCCTACTTTCATAATCTCTCGTCCACGCATCGTTCTTTCGTCATTAAACTTCTTTATCTCCATTTGAATCTCCATAGAACATCTTGTTGCTCGACGAATGTCATTATGATGCCTGATTGGTGCACCAAAAACATTAAATACAAAACCTGCAAAGATCCCGAGAAATTCGCCCTCAAATTTAAGGGTTGCATCAATAATCATCTTGTAATAGTCATTGAGAAGGTCTACCCCTTCATGCAACTCCCTTGTCTTAAGTGCATCCTCAAATCCATACACCTTAGAAAGAAAGATAACTACCTTTTCCTTTTTGCCACTCAGTTCATGGGTAATAATTGGTGCAATAGAGGCGCGTGTCTTATCATCTGTTTGCTTTTGAGTCAAGAACTTATTTAATCTTTCCTTTTTACCAAAAAAAAGTCCCATTAGCCTTCTCCATGTTTTAGAATCCTTCTCTTGTCTATTTATCGGTAAATTAAGTAATTTTATTAAGCACTATTCCAATCTATTTTGCACAGTTTATCGGGCAAGGGAAAATGGGAGAAGAATACAGAATACAGGAGTCAGAATGAGAGACAGCGACCACAAGCAGGTTTTCTTATCTTGACTCCTGTCTTCTGTATTCTGTATTCTGTCTTTGCATCCCTTATTTCCCTCTGACATATCCCCATTCACACAATCTTTGATACGCATACAGAGCCTTTTCACCCTTAGTGGTTAATTGAAGAAGCCTTTTGTAATATTTGGCTGCTACGGCTATCTCTTTTAATTTTTCATGGTTACAGCCAAGATAAAAGACAACATTTATATTGTCAGGGACAAGATTATCGGCTGTTTTCAGCTGGGCAATGGATGTCTCAAATTCATTGATTGTATGAAGTATAAGCCCTGATAAAAAACGGCTCATAAACAGATCAGGATAAATAGCAAGAGAAGACTCAATCTCATCCATGGCATTATCATATTTCTTTTCAGCAAAATATGCTGCAGACAGTGTAGTATGAATCAAGGCTTCATCTGGTGCAATATCTAAGGCGGATTTAAGCAATGAGACGGCTTCGTCAAACTTTTCCTTTTTTATCAACTCCTCAGCCTGATCATATTGCTTATATGCGAGACCAACCTTTTTAAGATATTTTGTATTCTTTTGAAACTCGTCCCTTTGAAAGGTAGTCAACGGAAGTGTGGCAAAATTAGCCTGAATTTGTGTTTTAGCACTCTCTATTCGCTCTAATGACATGGGATGGCTTTGGAACATTATTTCCAGCCGTGAAGGCTCTTTTTGAGACAAAGATTGAAGGATTTGCATGGACTGAACAAATCCTTGAGGATTGTACCCAGCTTTAACCATATACTCCATACCCAGAGTATCTGCCTCTCGTTCCTGATCCCGGCTATATTTCATGACAATCAGGGTTGCAGCCAATCCTGCAGCTGTGTTGTAATATTCCCGATATTTAATCTCTTTTGCAGACATAACAGTATCAAGCAGTGATAATCCAAAATTTGTCAGGACAGAACGAGTATATCCTGCAGCAACATGCTTTGCAGCCACATGACCAATCTCATGCCCCAGCACACCAGATAGCTGATCCTCATTTTCCATGAGATTAAGAAGTCCACGGGTAATGCTAATCTTGCCGCCCGGCAAGGCATAGGCATTTATCACAGAGGTATTAACCACATTGAATTCATAATTCAATTGCGGACGATGGCTTTTTTGAGCAAGTTTTTTTCCTATTTGATTAACATATGATTGCAGGTCTTTGTCCTGAAACAAGCCGTTTGAGCCTTGGGTGTACACAGGATAACATGCATCACCCATAGCCATTTCCTTATCTTCGGACATGAGAATAAGCTGTTTTTCACCAGTAACAGGATTGGTGGCACAGCCTGAAAGGGAAAGAAATAAAAGCAGTAGAAGCAGTTTGTAAGAAGTCATAATATTTGACAGGCATAAAATCTAAACATTTTGTAGAGACAAACCTTAAGTGTTTGTCCTCTGTTAGCAACAAAATCCTGCGGAACTCTTTTCTACAAATGGCGGAGTCGACGAGATTTGAACTCGCGATCTTCTGCGTGACAGGCAGATGTGTTAAACCAAGCTACACCACGACTCCGTATTTATAAACTGGTGGGCGAAACAGGATTTGAACCTGTGA
>JBDRAP010000118.1:0-4924 GCA_043823615.1 bacterium | reverse complement strand
CTTTTCAGGTAGTTATATATTTTTTAACTACCTCAACCTCTTCCATAGTAAGCCTTCCTGTCTTTTGCAGGGTTGTATCTGTAATACGATAGTCGCCAATATCATGCAAAATGGCTGCCCTTCGTACATCTTCTGCCTCTCTGATTGTGAAGCCAAGCCTTCTGGCTATTGCCACAGCATACCCTACTTCCCTTTCCTCATGTCCTGTTATATTATCTCTGGTCTTAATATTGACAAGTAACGACTCAATAATACCCAAAAAGTATTCTGTTTTTGTATCATAAGCCATGGTATTTTCCAGAGCGGTTGCCAGATCATTGCAAAGTTCAGTAAAGACCTCTATGCTATATTTATTTTCACTCTCTCCAATAAATAATATCCCGATCATCTTATCTTTACCAATAATGGGTAAAGCCATCCTTGCCTTTAATAATTCAAGGTCATTTTCTATTGCCTCCCATGTATATTCAAACTTAGGATTTAGCTGTAGTTCTTCTCTTATTAATACCTTTTTTTCGCTTTTTATCCACGGAATAACCCCTTTATTTCCTTTAAGTCTTATCTTTCTTCTTTCTTCATGAGTAAACCCTGTGGAAAAATCTAAGTAATATTCATCCATTTCTTTATCAAGAAGAATAATTGTCAGGTTCTTTATCTTGAGCACATTTACCACATTTTGCATTGAGGCAAACAATGTTTTCCAGTCAAAGGCAGCAGGTATCGATGCCTCTGCTACATCAAGGGAATCCCTTCCATCAAAAATATCCTTAAATATATAATCCTCTACCAACTGTTGAATTGCATTGGTTAAGGGATAAAATATTATCCCGGCAAGACAAACCCCAATAATTAGAGCAAACCATGAGTGGCAACAGAATATATGGATAAAGATTAAAAAGATACCTGCAATAATGCCTTGAGTCAGAGACAAGATGTGCTGTTTTTTTATGTTTAACTCAAATTCTATTAATTTATATTTGACTACAATGAATGCTACGAATAAACTAAAGACACTAATACTCACAGGTCCAAGGGAATACTTGGAAATCCCATAAATAGACAAGGAATCTATTACTCCAGCTATGATCCCTATTCCAGTAATACCAAGCATCCACTGGAGTCGTCTTTTTTCCAGGACAATAGCAACCCCCAATCTTTTCCAGAGAAGATAGCTGCTCCCTGCAAAACAGAATCCAAACAATATATTGTACAGATAATAAAATTCTCCGGCTATTGGTTGATAAAAAGAGTGTTCGTAGGAAACATGATGAATCACCTCTCCTGAAATATTGATTATTAAAAGTATCCCAGCCAGTATATATGTTAAAATCTTAAATATTTTCCATAAGTTATTCTGTGTTTGAGTCAGAGAACAGACAAACTGAAGATAAAATGAGGGGATAAACAAACATCCGACATAAAAGACCTGGGTGCAGAACAATGCCCCTTCAGCTGTGGCAGAGAGATACACAACCACTATACCAATCATCCAGATGGTTATTGAGGTGGCTAATAATGAAAAAGAGCGGGAAACATTGGTTGATTTTTTTGCTAACAAGGCAAAAGTGATGAGTAATAGATTGGTAACAATAGTAACAATTCCAAAAAAACTGAAAAGGATCATGATAAAATAAGCGTTCAGCTATCAGCTTGCAGCAATCAGCAAAAATCATAACATCGAGACAATAAGACCTTCCTGTGCTTTTACGCTTTCCTCCTTAATTACCTCTTACAAGTAGCTTTCTTTAATTCTGCAACAAATTGTGAGGTTTTTTCAACCAGATTGTGTTCGCCTAAGTTATTAGTAATCAAAGAGACAATTGCACTGCCAACAATGGCTGCATCTGCGATTGAGCTTATTTGAGCTACATGCTCGGGAGTAGATATCCCAAAACCAACTCCAATAGGCTTCTGTGTAACAAGCCGAAACTGTCTGATGTATTCACTGACACCATCCACTATCGTTTCTCGTATTCCGGTTATTCCTGTTACAGAGACGAAATAGATAAATCCTGTGGAATGATGACTAATCAATCTAATCCTTTCTGCCTGACTGGTTGGGGTAAGCAAAAAGATGCAGGATAACCCTGTCTCATGAGCTGCTTTTTCTAACAAAGAAGCCTCTTCAGGTGGCAGATCTGGTACAATTACACCATCAACCCCGGCTGCTCTTGCATCATGAACAAATTTCTCTACGCCATAAACAAAGACAGGATTATAATAGGTCATTAAGACAAGAGGGATATTGGTATTTTTGCGTAGATTACTTACCAATGAGAGAACGGTTGTCAGGGATACACCATTTTTAAGGGCTTGCTCTGAAGCCAATTGAATTATTGGTCCATCAGCTATAGGGTCAGAAAATGGCACACCCAATTCAATAATATCTGCCCCTGCTGCTTCAAATCCCAGGACAAGTTTACTTGTGGTCTCAAGGTCAGGATACCCAGCCATAAGATATGGAATCAAGGCAGTCTCTCTTTTTTCTTGCAACCTGATAAATGTTTCATCGATTCTATTCATTCTGCCTCCTGCATGTCAGATAGTATAACAAAACTATAGCTGATAATTGAATAATATTTTAACATACCTCTTATTGATTGTCAACAATAACTTTGGAAGTGTCATTTTTATTTGTTGACAATCAATTTATGGTATGATAAAATATCATATGTCAGATTGTCAGGTATTGGCAGCAAGGCAGATCTTGCCATTACAGATCTTTATTGCGGAGAATTCCTTCATATGACTGTTAATGTTTGTATTAATAATAAAATACGATTTGTCAGGGTTTTTGCTATCATCATTGTATGTTTGATATTATCATCCTTAACTCTTCATGCAGCATCATCTGATACAAGGCAAATGCAAAAAGTCAGCACCATTAGCAAAAGTACCCTTTCCGGACCCGATACCTTGCCAATAATAAGGTGGCGTAAGCATATACGGGGATACATAAGTGGACAGCCTGTTGTTGATCAATCGGGCAAGATCTATTTTGGTAGTTCAGAGGGAATGTTCTTTGCCATTAAGCCGGATGATAATGAATCTTCGATAAATCTTGGCAGTGGTGTAGATTCTACCTGTGCGTTGGGTCAATCTGGTGCAATTTATGCCTTGTGTAAGGATGGCAGTCTTTGTGCATTGGACAAGGAAACACTGCGTATTAAATGGAAATATTCTACCAATATCCCTTGTTCATGGGCATCTCCTGCTGTTTCCTCTGATGAAATAATATACTTTGGCACAGATGATGGCAATCTATATGCTATAGATAAAGATGGTAAACTGCTCTGGAATGTTCTGCTTGGTGCCTCTATTCGATCAACGCCAGCTATTGATAAATCAGGAACAATCTATGTCTCATCAACACTTGGCAGTTTATATGCCATAACCCCTGATGGTAAGATAAAATGGGAAAAAGGGATTCGTGTATCACCATTCTCTTCCCCGTGTATTTCTCCAGATGGGGATATATATGTTGCTACCCTTGATAATAGCCTTGCAGCTATTACACCAGATGGCAGCATAAATATCACGAAGGTGAACTCCTCTATCTATTCATTACCTGCCTTTGGTCATAATCAAGAGATATACATAGGGACAGAGGATGGGCTTTGCATCATTACCTCAAACGGAATACAACAAGTTCCTACAGGAAACATCTTTCGTTCGCATCCAATAGTTGATGCAAAGGGTGTGGTTTTCGTTGCCTCCCGTTCTGGAAACATTTATGCGGTACTTCCTGATGGCAAGATAAAGTGGCGTTATCAGATTGGGATAACACCATGTCCAATGTCGCTTGGTCCGGGTGATACTCTCTATGTTGGGGACAGAAAGGGTGATGTTTATGGGCTTGTCAGTACCTACAAGGCTTTACCGAAAAAGGGTATTAAACTGCCTGACAGCCCTAAAGACCTGCAAGTTTTGCTGAAAGGACTTGAAAATACCATTTTTTGGAAGGATTCAGGAGACAGGGAGGATGGTTTTATTATCGAAAGAAAAACCCCGGACAGGGATTATACAGAGATACGCAGGGTAGATAAAAATATTACTACCTTTAAGGATACAAACTTGGTCAATGCCATGGATTATTCTTATAGAGTCTGTGCCTATAATACCGGCGGTATCTCTAAGTATAGCAATGAAGCCATTATTACAACACCCCAAATACCACCATCTTCACCCTTGAACCTTAAGGTGAATATTCAGGGGGGTACACGGACAAGCCTTTCGTGGCAAGATACATCATCTAATGAATCAGGCTTTCTGGTAGAACGGCTGATTGATAACGGCACATACACAGAGTTATGTAAACTTGCACCAAATACAAAGGAATATCAGGACAACAATCTTTTGTCTGATACAGATTATTCTTATCGGATTCTGGCATATAATGAGGCAGGGCTTTCAGGATATTCAAATGAAGCCAGGATTCATACGCCACAGCTTCCGCCATCTGCCCCTGACATGCTTGCCTTGGCAAAATTTGACAGGCACGAGGTAACTATATCATGGAATGATACCTCTGCAAATGAGCAAGGTTTTATTCTTGAAAAAAGGACAGGCAATGGGACATTTGCAACCTTATCTACTCTAAAGCCAGACTCTTTGCAATTTGCGGATAAACAGATTAAGCTAAACAACAGATATTATTATCGGGTGTGCAGCTATAACCCTGTCGGCAGATCAGGGTACAGCAATATCCTTGAGATTAACACAGTGCCAAATCTACCTGTTCTGCCTACTGATTTTAAGGCAGCCTTTGTATCTATCAAGGGTGTCTTACTGGCATGGATGGATAATTCTACTAATGAAAACGGCTTTAAGATAGTCAAGAAAATCCAGGGTCAACAGGAGTACAAGCTCGTTTGTACCCTTGAGCCAAATATAACGACCTATGAAGATACAAGGGTAATACCCG
>JBDRAP010000117.1:0-4380 GCA_043823615.1 bacterium | reverse complement strand
GGGAATATACTGAATACAAGAAAAGAGTGCCTATGTTCATTCCTTGGTTGAAAGGTGAAAAATGGGAAAAATGACATGAATTACAAGATGAGGGACACAGAAAGCAATATAGCGATAATAGACAAAAAGGGAATAATAAGTTATAAAAAACTTGAACATCGAGTGGTAGACAGTAATTTTCAGTTGACATTAAGTCAGATAAGTGGTATTATATCAGTTATCTGGCAGAGAACTCCTTGGCTATAAGACTAAATTACAGGAGATAATATATGACCCAAGCAGAGGCAGTGGTTAAAAAGATTGGCAGTATGGAGCTTAGGCTTAAAGGGCTTACAGAGATAAGTCGCATGGCTACTATATCCTCAAGCCTTGATGAGATCTTAGATTCAATCATGGATATGGTTCTTAAAGTTATGCAGACCGATGCCGGGGCATTGATGTTGGTTGATGAAGCAGGCAATCTTGTGACCAAGATAACCAAGGGCAGGGATGCTGCGGCTTTCAATAATTCGATACTCAGGATGGGTGAGGGTATAGCCGGCAGTGTGGCTGAAACAGGGGAAAGTATTGCCCTTCCTGACATTAATGGCAAGATAATCGGTCTCCTCGAAAGCAATAATGAGGTAGACAGGAATCTATATAATATCCTTTGCGTACCCATGAAGTTTAATAATCGGACAGTAGGTGTTGTTGAGGTTATCAATAGACAAGAGAAGCAGCCGTTCAGCTTTGAGGATATAGACATCCTGGAGGCGGTTGCGGCTCAGATAACCGTGCTTATTGAAAACAGCAGCCTTTTTAATCTTGCTCAAAAAGAGGCAAAAGCTCTTAGAACATTATTTGAGGTAAATGAGGTATTAAACTCTGCCAAGGATATTCAATCCCTGTTAGATCTGACCATAAAACTTGCAACCCGCTTTATGACTGCTGAAACCTCTGCCCTGATGATTTTGGATGATAAAACTGATGAATTAATCATCAAGGCATCTGGAGATGAATTGTCCCGAACAAGGATACGCCTTGGTGAAGGAATTGCCGGGATGGTAGCTAAAAATGGAGAACCTGTCTTGATTGAGGATACAGAATTTGATTTGCAATTTTCACCTGAGATTGATAATATTACCCAATATCCGGCAAAGTCTCTTCTCGCTGTCCCCTTAAAAACAAGGTATAAGATTATCGGGGTAATGGAGGTTGTTAATAAGATAGATAATACCCGATTTACCCATAAGGATAAGGAATTCTTTTGTCTCTTTGCCAATCAGGTTGCCTCAGCCATAGAACAAGCCATGCCTTATATGTTAGAAGAACCCGCTCAAAAGCCGATAATAACCCTGCATGAAAAACCACGCCTTGGAGAGGTGTTGATGAGCTATAACCTGCTTACTGATAATCAGATACAGGAGGCATTGAACTTTCAGTCACAAAATGGGGGAAAGATTGGAGAGATATTAATCAGATTAGGTCTGGTAACCGAGGATGCTGTTAATTGTGCCCTGAGCACGCAACTAAATATCCCATATGTCTGGCTAAAATCTGAAATGGTGGATATCGAAGCGGTTAAAATATTTCCAAGAGATATGTTAGAAAGATATGTCATCATCCCTATCATGAAAATAGGTAATGAGCTTACCTTAGTGATGAATGATCCGCTTGATACAGAGATGATTGAGAATGTGAGAAGGATTACCAATTGCAATATAAATCCTTCCCTTGGTTCTAAAGAAAATATCCTAGGCATTATTCGGGATATTTTGGGTATAAAGGGAACAGAGGCAAAGGAATTGGATGTAGACAGCAAGGGTTTTCTCCGTGAGGTCTCTGGTGAAACCTTCCTTGCACGGCATCTGGAGCAAGCATTAGAGATTGGTGCTGAGGAAATACACCTTGAGCCCACAGAGAGCGGCTTATGGGTAAGATATAGACAATTGGGGATATTAGAGGAAAAGGGACGAATTTCATTAAGCCTTCATCCAGAGATAGTATTTAAGGCAAAGATGATTGGCGGGCTTGATATCCTAAAAGAAGGGATTGCTCAGGAAAACGAGCTGGTGACTAAGATTGGGGACAGAAATGTAGGGCTGACCGTAAGCACAATGCCTACTGCCTTTGGCGAATCCATTTTTATCCAGATCTTTCCCATAGATGTTCAGGTTCCTTCTATTGATACCATTGGGTTTGAGTCCCATATTGCCTCAAGGCTAAGGGAGACGATGCAAAGATCAACAGGGGTGGTGATTGTTACCGGACCAGGGAGAAGCGGAAAAACAACAACCATCTATTCCTTGCTTAGAGAGGTGAATGCAAACAAGAGAAAGGTAGCTACCATTGAGACCCGCATCTCACCGTATCAAGAGCCTAAATTTGTTCAGCTAAAAACAAAGGATATATTATCCACCCTAAAGGTTGCCCTGAAACAGGAGCCGGATGTGGTCATGCTTGGCGAGGCAGATGAGGCAACGATTGCCTTTGCCCTAAGAAGTTGCCTGCAGGGTAAATTAATTGTTCTGCAGCAGGAATTCCCTACCTGTTTTGATGTACTTTACCACTTGTTTGAGGTAGCTGGTGGCATAGTTGTTGCTTCAAGCCTTCTTTGTATTATTGCTCAACGAATGCCGCGGGCATTGTGCTGGAGGTGCAAGGGGGAAGGGTGTGAAGAATGCAATTATTCTGGACATGACGGATATGCCCCTATCTTTGAGGTATTTTTTGTTAATGAGGAGTGGCGGGAGCTTATCCGTCAGGGAGATATCGACAGGGTAAAAAATCTGGCTAAAAAAAGCGGGTTTGTTGACCTGAGAAGTGAGGCATTGAAGAAGATTGAGGATGGTCAGTCCACGATTGAGGAGATGCTGACCAAGGGGGTGATTATATGATGGATGTTTCTGAATTGCTCCTTTTGACCAAGGAAAAGGGTGCCTCAGACCTTCACCTCTCTGCAGGCATAGCCCCAACACTACGAATCCATGGTACGCTGGAAAAGGTAGACCATGATCTATTGAGTAAAGAGGACATGCATACCATGCTCTATGATATTCTCAGTGATGAAAACAGGGCAAGATTTGAGGAAAATAAAGAGCTTGACTTTTCCATTGAGCTGGCTAATGTAGGACGATTCAGGGTAAATGCCTTTTACCAACGCCGTGGGGAAGGGGCATCATTCAGACTTATTCCAGAAAATATTAAATCACTCGCTGAGCTTGGTATGCCTCCAATCGTAGAAAAACTTGCACACATAGAAAGGGGGCTGGTGCTGGTTACCGGTCCCACAGGCTCCGGCAAGAGTACTACCCTTGCCTCAATGATTGATATTATCAATACAGAACGGTATCAACATATTATTACCATTGAAGATCCTATTGAATTTGTACATCAGGCAAAGAATTGTCTGGTCAACCAGAGGGAGGTTGGCTTTCACACCAAATCGTTTACTGCTGCCCTTCGTAGTGCCTTAAGAGAGGATCCTGATGTCATTCTGGTAGGGGAGATGCGAGACCTTGAAACTATTTCCATGGCTTTGACCGCTGCTGAAACAGGGCATGTTGTTTTTGCTACCCTTCACACCAATTCTGCCCCTCAAACAATCGACCGTATCGTGGATGTATTTCCACCCCATCAACAGTCTCAAATAAGAACCCAGCTGTCTGATGCCTTGCAAGGGGTTGTTTCACAAACACTTATTCCAACCATGGATGGACATGGAAGGGTTTGTGCGGTAGAGATTATGGTCGCCAGCTCAGCTATCCGCAACCTGATTCGGGAAGGAAAAACTCATCAGATGCCATCTATCATCCAGACCTCAGCCAGGGATGGGATGCAGAGCATGGATCAAACATTAAGAAACTTGGTCATGCAACGAAAGATATCTTCGGAGGATGCCTTTAGATTTGCTATTGATAAGAGTGGGTTTGAAAGATCACAGCAGACAGCGGGTATGGGTGCTTCCAAGTATGGTGGTCAGCAGCCTCAACCTCAATCCCGACCGGTTGGAGAGCCACCAAGGGGTGCGGGACAGAGGTTTTATTGACAGATAATCTGTGAATCTGTGGCTTTTTATTTTTGCTACTGAATAGTTACAAATACAATAGGCATATATTACGAAATATTATGATTGGAATGACGAAAAGAATGAGATACTCAAGAAATTACGGGCGGTATCATTTGAGCAGGTAGAATTAGCAATCGAATCAGGAGATTTAATAGGACGCACATGCCAGTAGCAAGTGCAACATTATTTACAGAAGAACCACAAAGGGTGTAAATCCATTAATACAATCCTTGTCAGATTCTCATTTGCAATCACCTTAGTTATCGCTCACAATTATTTTCCCTAAGTGTTTACACCCTTTGTGGTTCTCTCTTCTCCCGTTGCACTTGCTA
>JBDRAP010000116.1:0-9605 GCA_043823615.1 bacterium | reverse complement strand
CCTCGAGATGACAAGGTCGAGTACTCCTCGAGATGACAAGGTCGAGTACTCCTCGAGATGACAAGGTCGAGTACTCCTCGAGATGACAAGGTCGAGTACTCCTCGAGGTTGTGTCGAGAAAAAACTTTAACATCGAGTGTTACTAAAATTAAAGTGTTGCGATTATCATTACAGGTGATGGGATGCGATTATTAATCAATATCTTGTTTTCAATCATACTTGTTTTTATTCGATTATTGAGGCTGCCTCAGGATAGGGTTTGTCAATGGTTTATTCAGGCAAACAACCGATCGGTACTATCCAATATTTCACCAAATCTTAAGAGTGAACACCTGCTTCTCCTGATTCCACACTGTTTACAGAACTATGACTGCGAATTCAGGATTACAAGTCAGGTCAAAAACTGTCGAAGATGTGGCAAATGTATTATTAAGGATTTGATCCATTTCTCAGAGAAATATCATATCAGGCTCTCTGTTGCCCCTGGTGGCACACTTGCACGAGCAATAATCAGGGAATACCAGCCAGGATTAATTATTGCTGTTGGTTGTGAACGAGAGCTTGAATCAGGCATTCATGATGTATATCCATTACCTGTGGTAGGAATACTCAACCAAAAACCAGACGGACCATGCAAAAATACTACTCTTGATATTGGCAAGATGGAGGAAGTTATTCAGATTATAACTAATGGGCGATAGGTTGGTAGTAGGGGCAGGCCCCTGTACCTGCCCTCTGTTCTCTCGTGCCTGCCCAAAATGAGGTGATAGTATTATGTTGTGGCAAAAATATAAACAAGTAGCAATTAATCACCTATGCCTGATACTGATTAGTATTACCCCATTATTAGCTGAGGCAACAGGCAGTTCATGTTCCCTTGCAGACAAAATTGAACAGCTCAGCCCTTCAGTAGTTATTGTCAAGGGAGAAACCATTACCCAGAGATTTGAGCCAGGCAGACTCATTGTTACCCACAACTGGCGGTTAGGTTCAGGATTTATTGTTGAGGATCAAGGGTATATTCTTACCTGTCACCATATAATTGATGGGATAGGGGACATTAAGGTTGTCTTGAAAAATGGCACAGAATATAGTGCAAGAATAGTCAAGATTAATAAACAAGCTGATCTCTGTCTCCTTAAGATTAAGGCACATGATCTTCCTTCGATTCAAACAGGTGATCCCTCAATTGTTCGGGCAGGTGATTTTGTTATCACCATTGGCAATCCGCTTCCAAAGCAGATGAATGCTGCACCAAAATCATTTAATAATTCAGTTGCAACTGGAATTATTGGCTCTGTAGACAGGGTAAATCCAGATAATTTGAGGCTATTTCAGTTAAACCTTCCTGTTAATTTTGGCAATAGCGGTGGTCCGCTTTTTAATCGACAGGGACAGGTAATTGGTATGGTTAATTCCAAGATGCTTGCCTTTAATGGTCACTCAATAGAGGGTATTGGATTTGCTCTTTCCATAAAAGAAGCTGCCGGGATAATAAATATAGCCAAAGCCAATACCGTGGCAAAAACAAAACAACAACCAAAGAAAAAGACAGGGATAAACAAGAAACTTGTCATGAACTGCGATATAATACTTGCTGTAATATTACTGACAGCCTTATCTGTAGTCAGGAGAAGAAGGATAATCCCTTGCCTGCAAATGATTAAAGGCTACCAAGAACAGTTTGTTTTTGGGGTAGTTAGCAGCGTGGCTGTGGAAAACAACGCTTGCCTGAATAGCTATTCTACACTAATAGAGATAACCAACCATGGCTTAAAAGGCATAAGCAAGGACATAGAATTGGCTCATGGTATCAAGGGATTCAGGTATGAGATGACTCTTGAGGATGTTCTGAAAACCATTGCTTCAATAAAAAAACATGGATACTTTACCCTTGGTAGCAATACTATTTATTTCAAACAGACTATTGTGCAAAAGAAGAAGATTGACAAACATTTAAGGGACAGGGCAAATATTACTGCGCACTTTCATATCATTCCATTCAAAACAATAACTATAGATAAATGGATGCAGTCATTAGCCCTCAAGTGGATAGGTGAACATTCTTGTGCCAACAGATTGGTCATTTGTTTTTGCCGCATGGGCAGATTAGACAATATTAATCAGCATTGCCTTAATCTTTTAAGACACAACCCTACGAATTCAAGCCTCATGAGATGGCTTTTCAAACAGCAAGACCAATCAGAGACTAAAAACTTGCGTAGATTTATGAGACTGCATCATGAAAATAATTGTTGACAAGATTACTCAATTATGTTATACTTTTTTTTGTTTTTGAAAAGGAGATGATAATAAGATGTGGCTTTCTACAAAGGGTAGATATGCGGTTCGTATAATGCTTGAATTAGGGCTTCATGATAAAGGAGAGATCGTATCTGTGAGAGAAATATCCTGCAATCAGGATATTACCCCTCAATATGTTGAACAACTAATGGTGAAATTGAGGAAGGCAGGTTTTGTAGAAAGTATCAGGGGTCCGGCTGGTGGTTATCGACTTACAAAGGATGTATCATTGATTACAGCTGGAGATATAATCAGGGCATCAGAGGGTTATATTGAGCCTGTTTTTTGTATTGACCCCAAAATAAGTAAAAAAGAGTGCCATCGAGCTTCAGGATGTGCTGCCAGACTGCTCTGGAAAAAGGTTGGAGAAAAGATGTCTGAGGTTTTAGATTCAACCACGGTTGAGGATTTGGTAGCAATGGATAGGGAAATACAGGGACAATCTAAATTATGAGGGTTAGAGGGTAGACACACAGGTCTGACACTATGTGTTAGCGGATGTCTCCTGCTGGCAGTGGTTAATAAATTAAGGAGGATTTTTTATGCAATTAGATGATGTTATTATTTCAAGGGCAATCGTAGATAGTTGGAGTAAGGATTTGCTTGACTCGCTGGAGATTGATGTGGCTATTGTTGGCGGTGGGCCGGCAGGCTTGACAGCAGGCTATTATCTGTCAAAGAAAGGGTTAAAGGTAGTGCTGTTTGAACGCAACCTTTCTATTGGCGGCGGCATGTGGGGCGGCGGAATGATGTATAATAAGTGTGTGTTTCAACAGGAATCAAAGCCAATCCTTGATGAGTTTGGGATAACTACACACGAGTATCAAGAGGGATATTTTCTTACTGATTCATTGGAAACGGTTACCACCCTTTGTTCCGGTGCTATCCGTGCAGGATTAAGGATATTTAATCTTATTGGTGTTGAGGATGTGATGATTCGTCAAGAGGGTGTTACCGGCTTGGTATTAAACTGGACTGCAGTTACTATGGCAAAACTGCATATTGATCCGCTTACTATTCGGGCAAAGGCTATAATCGATTCCACAGGTCATGCTGCAGAGGTGGCTCAAATAATTGTACGAAAGATTGGAAAAAAGCTCCTTACTGAAACAGGAGAGATGCTGGGGGAAAAGCCTATGTGGGCAGAGGTTGGCGAACGCACCATTGTAGAAAATACCAAGGAGATGTATCCTAATGTTTTCGTAGCCGGTATGTCAGCCAATGCTGTATTTGGCGGGCCAAGAATGGGTCCAATATTTGGCGGCATGTTGCTTTCAGGAAAACGGTCAGCTGAAATTATTGCAGAAAGGGTGTCAAGATAATAAAGATTTTTTGTACGCAGATTACGCAGATTTACACAGATTTTTTAGTAATTGGATTTTGTAGCTGCAATTCTTGTGGTCGCCCTCTTGGTCGAGGAACAAGGGCAAGCCCTACTTTGACAAGCTCAGTAACTATGTGTCGAGAAAAAAACTTGAACATTGAGGCATAGTTTTTAATTTTCTTTATTCTCTAAATCCATATAAATCTGCGTAATCTGCGTACAAAAAAATCTTTTGAAATATGATAGCGATCACAGTAAGAAAGGAGGCAGCGTAAGATGCCAAAAACAATTGCCGAGATCAATGAACGAATTAAAAAGGGCGATGCAGTGGTTGTTACTGCTGAAGAGATTATCGATATTGTAGATAAAAAAGGGGTTGAACAGGCAGCTAAGGATGTGGATGTGGTTACCACTGCTACCTTTGGTCCAATGTGTTCCTCGGGCTTTTATTTTAACTTCGGGCATTCCAAGCCAAGGATCAGGGCACAAAAGGTATGGCTGAACAATGTCCCTGCTTATGGCGGGTTAGCTGCGGTTGATGCCTATCTGGGAGCCACAGAACTACCAGAGGATGACCCAACCAATACCATTTATCCAGGGGCATTCAAGTATGGTGGTGCTCATATTATCGAGGATCTGGTTTCTGGTAAAGATGTTCGGTTAAAGGCTGTTTCCTATGGTACGGATTGCTATCCAAGAAAAGAGGTAGAAACTATCATCAATCTCAATGATATGAACGAGGCAGTACTTTTTAACCCAAGAAATGCTTATCAAAACTATAATGTAGGCGTAAACCTTTCCGATAAGATTATACATACCTATATGGGTGTGTTGCAGCCACGAATGGGTAATGCCAACTACTCCAGTGCAGGACAACTATCCCCCCTGTTAAATGACCCGCTCTATCTTACCATTGGTATTGGAACAAGAATATTCTTAGGCGGTGGGATAGGCTATGTTGTTTGGCAGGGTACGCAACACAATCCATGTGCCTTGCGTGGCGAGAACAATGTTCCCAAAAGAGGAGCCGGCACATTAACCGTTCTTGGTGACTTAAAACAAATGAGCCCAAACTGGCTCAGGGGTGTGAGCATGACTGGCTATGGGGTTAGTTTAGCTGTAGGGATTGGTGTACCCATTCCCATTCTCAATGAAGAGATCTGCCAATTTACAGCCGTCAGAGACGAAGAGATTTATGCCCCTGTAATAGATTATAGCACAACATACCCACAAAGGGAGTCAGATGTCATATGTGAGGTAAATTATAGCCAGCTCAAAAGTGGGAAGATAGTCGTAAATGGTAAAGATATTCCTACAGGCGGGCTTTCAAGCTATGCCAAGGCAAGGGAAATAGCCTGCATACTCAAAGAATGGATTCAAAAGGGTGATTTTCTCCTGACTGAGAAAGTAGCATCCCTGCCATCTGTGGATTCTGGGATAAGTTTGAAGCCGTTGAAGGAAAATTAAAAATTGTAATAGTTCACCGCAGAGACGCAGAGGCACGGAGATAATTCATTACAAAATGCAAAATTGGCAATTAGCATTTTACAATGATAATTTTACATTGAATTCTCTGCGCCTCTGCGCCTCTGCGGTGAACTACTGTTACTAAAAATTGAGGGAATAACATGAAAAAACGAGTTGTTTTAACCTTTCCGAAGCAAACCATTGAAGAGCCAATCACATATCATTTAATACGGGATTATGACCTGATGGTTAATATCCTGAGTGCCAAGGTTGACCCTAATGAAGAGGGGAGAATGGTCGTAGAGCTGAGTGGACAAAATGAGATGCTCAATAATGGCATAGAATACCTTAAGGGATTGGGCGTAACCACTCAATCATTGGCTCAGGATGTGATATGGGATGAGCAAAGATGTATCCACTGTACTGCCTGTATCCCCTTGTGTCCATCTCATGCCTTAAGTGTGGATCGTACACGGATGCTGGTCTCGTTTAATTCCGATCGCTGCATAGTTTGTGGGTTGTGCCTTAAGGCATGTCCGTATCATGCAATAGAGATACGGTTTTAGGACAGGATGCAAGAAAATTTCAATCATAGCTTAAATATGGAGAATGAACATGGCTGTTAAATTATCTAAAGAGCATAAGAGACTCTTCATTCAAGAATTGAATGATATGCCAGGGGAGTATTTTTCAAACCTGCTGGAAATTGTTCATCTATTCAAAGAGAGTGTAAGTTTGAAGCCTGCTAAAGAAAGCTTTAAGCAAGGCTGGAGAGAAGCAAATAAAGGGGTAACCTATCCGGTATCTGATCTCTGGGAGGGAATTAGTGCCGAATGAATCAAAAGAGGATATTCAAATTGAATTTACTCCAGAATTCAAACGCAACCTGAGAATGTTGGCCAAGAAATATCATAGCATTCGATTGGATATTCAACCCATTATTGAGCAATTGCAAAAAGGTATAACTATTGGTGACCAAATCCCTGAGGTGGGATTGTTAATCTTTAAGGCAAGGGTTCTAAATAGAGATATTCAAAAGGGTAAGCGTTCAGGTTATCGTTTGATTTATTACAAAAAGACAAGAATAAAAATCATTCTTGTTACAGTTTATTCTAAGCTTGAACAATCTGACATCTCTTCTAAGGAAATAAAAAGTATTGTGCAGGAGTTTGAAGAATCATAATTCGGCTCTTTCTTACATTGAATGGGTAGTCTTGTATTATTGGTTCTTCTGTAAATTTTGTGGAAATAGGCCAACCTGTGCAAGTAAAAATCATCACTTGTTTACAGAGAAAGAATCACAAAGGGTGTGAATTCTAAAGATACAACCCTTGCCGGTCTCTTCCGCCAGAGGTGCTACCTCCGCCAGAGATGCTATCTCCGCCAGAGATGCTATCTCCGCCAGAGATGCTGCCTCTCATTTGCAATTATTCCTGTGTTGTTACAATTATTTTCCCTATAGATTACACCCTTTGTGGTTCTTTCTTCTTTCATCTGAAACTCTCCCGGCTTTTTGTCATTTCGACCGAAGAGAGAAATCTTAAAGATTCCTCACATTCGTTCGGAATGACAGCTTGGGGATTTTCATCCCCCTTTGTGAGTCCCAGGCTCATGAGTGTTTCGTTACAATTGCCTTTTACGGGCTCTACCCACTTGAAATGAGAAAGAGCCACATTTCTTTTCTGTACTCTCTGTGCCCCTCTGTGTTCTCTGTGGCAAATTCAGGAGCAAATACCTTGAAAATAGCTGAAGACATAACCAAATTAGTTGGCAACACACCATTAGTAAGACTGAACAGGCTGACGCAGGGCATTGAGGCTGTTGTGGCAGCCAAGCTTGAGTTTTTTAACCCATGTTCAAGCATTAAAGACAGAATTGGTGTAAGTATGATTGAGTCAGCCGAGGAGGCAGGCTTAATTGATAAGGATACCATTATTGTCGAGCCAACCAGTGGCAATACCGGCATCGGATTAGCCTTTGTCTGTGCCACAAGGGGGTATCGTTTGATCCTGACCATGCCTGAAAGTATGAGCATGGAACGCAGGAAGCTTCTTTCTGCCTTAGGGGCTGAGATTGTACTTACGCCGGCAGATAAAGGGATGCAGGGGGCAGTGGAGGAGGCTAATAGGATAGCAAGAGAAAACCCAAAGGCATTTGTTCCGCAGCAATTTGAAAATCCGGCAAATCCTCAGGTTCATTATCAAACCACTGCAAAAGAGATATGGGATGATACTGATGGTAACATTGATATTCTTGTTGCTGGTGTTGGCACGGGTGGTACCATTACCGGTTGCAGTCGGTTTTTGAAGGAAAAAAATCAAGGGATAAAAATAATAGCTGTTGAGCCGTATGAATCACCTGTGATTGCTGGTGGAAAGCCACAAGCACACAAGATTCAAGGTATTGGGGCAGGGTTTATTCCCAAAATATTAGATGTTGAATTAATAGATGAAATTGTCTCTGTAAAGGGTGATGATGCTATATCCACAACTAAAAGGTTGATTCGTGAAGAGGGCATTTTGTGCGGTATCTCTTCAGGGGCAGCAGTCAACGCATCACTCCTTGTTGCCAGCCGCAAGGAAAATAATGGAAAACTTATCGTTACTATCCTGCCTGATACAATTGAACGATATTTGAGTGTAGACTTGTAGCTGCTATCGCCTCTTGTTTGTATGTCAGCAGGGACAAGAAGAGAGCACCTTTGTTACCTTGCAGCTACATTGTGCTCACCTATTTTCTTCAGGAGCATTCATGGAACATACCAAATTTGTTCATTTACATACCCATAGTGAGTACAGCCTTCTTGATGGTGCAGCAAAGGTAGAGGCATTATTAGAAAGGGCACATAAGCTGAGGATGCCTGCCCTTGCTATTACGGATCACGGTAATATGTTTGGTGCCATTGAGTTTTACAAGTATGCCTACAAGATAGGGGTAAAACCAATCATTGGCTGCGAGCTTTATATTGCTCCGGCAAGCAGGCTTGACAAAAATGCTCCACAAGGTGCAATTACCAATTATCATGGGGTATGTCTTGTCAAGAATGAAGAGGGATATAAAAACCTGATGAGATTGGTGAGCATTGGCTATACAGAGGGTTTTTATTATAAACCAAGGGTTGATAAAGAGGTGCTTAGTCGGTACAGCAAGGGATTAATCTTTTTGTCAGGGTGTATTAAGGGAGAGATAGCAAGTCTCATCATTCATGGGCAGGATCAGGAGGCAAGAAGGGTAGCCCAGGAATATCAAAAAATGTTTGGTGAGGGGAATTTTTATCTTGAATTACACTCACACGGCATTCGTGAAGAAGCCATTGTAAATCAACACCTGATAGGAATGTCCATTGACCTTGGCATTCCATTGGTAGCAGCAAATGACATCCACTATCTTCTCAAAGAGGATGCCGATGCACATGATGTTCTTTTGTGTATCCAAACAAATAAACATGTTTCTGACACAGACAGACTGCGATTTTCATCAAATGAGTTTTACCTTAAAACCTATGAAGAGATGAATGAGTTATTTTCTCAATTCCCGGAGGCTCTTTCAAATACCATTGAAATAGCCAAAAAATGCAACTTGGAGTTAGAGTTTGGCCATATTCATATCCCTCATTATCACACCCCTGAAGATGTTCCGTTAAATGATTATCTCCGCCAGTTGTGCATGGAAAAGCTTGAAGAAAGATACCCTGTCGTTATGGATATTGATCTTGCACCCAATCCCTCAAAAAGGGACGAGATAATGAACAGGCTTAATCATGAGATAGAAGTCATCTCCAAGATGAAATACTCCGGATATTTTTTGATAGTCTGGGATTTGATAAATTATGCCAAACAAAAGGGGATTCCAGTTGGTCCGGGTAGGGGGTCGGCAGCAGGCAGCATCGTTTCCTACCTTTTGGGTATCACAGATATTGACCCTATTGCCTATAATTTACTCTTTGAAAGGTTTCTAAACCCTGAGCGGGTAAGTATGCCTGATATTGATATTGATTTTTGTTATGAGAGAAGGGATGAGGTGATTGAATATGTTACCTCTAAGTATGGAAAGGATCGGGTTGCTCAGATTATTACCTTTGGCTCAATGTTGGCTAAGGGTGTAATTCGTGATGTTGGCAGGGCATTGGATATTCCTTATGGTGAGGTGGATAAGATTGCCAAGCTCATCCCCAATGAATTACAGATTACCCTGACCGAGTCGATCAGGCGGGTACCTGAATTGACAAAGATTTACGAAGAGGGTGGAATAAAGCAAAGGCTTATTGATACAGCATTAAAACTTGAGGGATTGGTAAGACATGCCTCAACCCATGCTGCAGGGGTAGTGATAGCCAGCAGCCCATTGACTGAATTTGCCCCTTTGTATTGTGATCAAACAAGCTACTATTTCGGCCAGTCACGCGGTTACGGCCTTAACTCACTCAAATACTGCGGGAAGTTATAGTGTAACTGCGCTTACGCATTCAAATACTGCGTCTAGCTATTCGGTTACTGCTTTGACTTATTCA